>CAMATV010000268.1 GCA_945861235.1 Opitutus sp. GAS368 | reverse complement strand
GATCTCTTTCTCCCCCTCTCCTTCATCCACCCTCTCTCATGCCCAACACCAAACTTCCGAAATCTCCGCGCATCCTCACGACCACCGTCGGCTCTTATCCCGTGCCCGACTGGCTCGCCGCCCTCCCCAGCGAGCAAGCCGTGATCGACGCCACCCGGGTCGTATTCGATATCCAACGTCAGGCGGGCATCGACCTCCCCACCGATGGCGAGCTCTACCGCTTCGACGTCAATCACCCCGACACCAACGGCATGATCGAATATTTCATCCGCCCCATGGCCGGCGTCTCCTCCGTCGTCGGTCGCTCCGTCACCGATGAATTCTCCCGCCACCACCCCATGGGCTTCCGCCGCAAACCCGCCGGCGTCGTCTCCGGCCCGCTCGGCGAAGGCTCGCTCAATCTCCTCGCCGATTGCCAGCGCGCCGCCGCCGTCTCCGGCGGCCCGTTCAAATTTACCGTCACGAGCCCCTACATGCTCGCGCGCACTCTCCTCGACCACCACTACCGCGACTTCGCTGCCCTCACCATGGCCCTCGGCGAAGTCCTCGCCGCCCAAATGCCCGGCCTTCCCGCCGCGTGCCTCCAAGTCGACGAAGCCAATATCCCCGGCAACCCGGCCGACGGTCCTCTCGCCGCCGCCTCGATGAATCTCGTCCTCGATGCCATCGATAAAAATACCGAACGCGCCGTCCACTTCTGTTTCGGCAACTACGGCGGTCAGACGATCCAAAAGGGTAATTGGCAAAAACTCCTGACGTTCCTCAACGCCCTCCACACCGATCACCTCGTCCTCGAACTCGCCCACCGCCCCAAAGCCGATCTCGATGCGCTCAAGCACATCGACAAAAAAATCACCCTCGGCGTCGGCGTGATCGACATCAAGGTGAACCACATCGAGACCGCCGATGAAGTCGCCGCGCGCATCGAAGCCGTGGAGAAAAAAGTGGGCCCGGGCCGGGTGCGTTGGGTGCACCCCGACTGCGGTTTCTGGATGCTCAAACGCTCCATCGCCGACCGCAAAATGGAAGCCTTGGTCCGCGGGCGCGACCTGTATTTGGGTCGTTGATTTCAATCCGCACGGAGCGGCGCTTTCCCCAGCGCCGTATTCTCTCAGCAAACGAGCACCCCGCCGCGCCCCATCGCCCGGTCACTCCCCGTTCTCCCCCCTCGCGATCCGTCCATCACAGAATCCCCTGCGCCAGCTCGCTCTCCCACAACAAATATTCCCCCTCTTTCAATCCGGCCTTCGCCGGATTTTTTCGTAGATACCGCACACACCGCGCAAAGTGCCCCGCATCGCGCACCAACCGGTCAAAATAATCCCGCTGCCACAGATGCCCCGACGTCCCTGACAGTGTATTAATCTGCCGCGCACTGAAAAGCTTCCAAGCATGCAGCATTTCCTCGAGCTCATACCCCGCCATCCGCGTGAACAGTGCGTGCACGTGATTTGGCATGATCACCCAGGAAAACATCTGACAGCGCGTCCCCTCGAAAAAGCGTAGCGCCTCCGCCACAATCTCCGCACTCGCCGGCTTGCGCAGCACACACGCACCGTGACCCGCATCGAGCCACCGTTCGATCTCCGCCGTAAATCGGGAATGATACTCCCGCTCCACGTCCTCCGACCACGGTGTCGGATGCTGCCCCGACCACACGGCGCGCTCGCCGAGCCACGGGTCCATCAACGCCCGCGGCACCGCATCGCCCAACCTGAACGAAACGAAATACACTCCTCCTGCCTGCTGCCAGTGCGGCAGCCGATTCACGCTAAACTCCATCTCCCGCCGCGGATCAAAAAACTGCATCTCCTCCAATCGCATCCGTCCCTTGAACTCCACGGAGCAGCGCTTTCCAAGCGCCGATTTTCGATCTGCTATTTTCAACCCTGCAATGGCCCCCACTACTCCGCCCTCGCTTCACCCGCCCTGCCCCATCGGCGGTTAGGAAACCGCCGCTGCGTTTGCTCCCCCGACGGAGCCGCGCTTTCCCCAGCGCCGCTCCTAGCGCCGCTCCTAGCCCCGCTCCTAGCCCAAATTTCACACCCGACTTGACCCCATGCATTTCACAGAGGGCAAGGAGCCCAGCCCACAGCAGTCACAGAGCGCCATTCGTGTTTGGCTCCGTGACCTCGGTTCGGACCTCTGCGCGCTCTGTGAAAAAAGATTTTCTTCAGAAAAGTGTGATTGCTGCGGGCTAGCGGGCGCCCCTCCTTGGTGTCTCACTCGCCCTGAAACTTTCAGGAATGTTCATTTTGACTCCACCGCACTCGCGGCGAGGGTTCGGGAGTCCGTTTCCAAAGCGCCTTCGCACCGCACCATGCCCGTCCCATGACTGCCTCGTCCCTCCCCTTCCTCACGTCCATTTTCCATCCCGCCGCCGCCACCCCGGGTGAAATCACTGCGGCCACCGAGCTCGCCCGCCTCACCGGTGCCTCCGTCGCCGCGACCGCGAGTGCCCCCCCTCGCGGTATCCTCGTCGCCCTCGCCTCGCGCAACCTCGTCGCCCGCATCCCTGCCGCCCCGGCCTCGCCATCCGTCTACGCTTCCTCCGAGCCCGCCTGGACCTGGATTCGCATCGCCGCATCCGATTCCGATTCCGCCGGAGCCACCGGCGAGATCATCGCCACCCACGGCGCCTTCCTCTTCGCCGCCGTTCGCCTCTTCACCAACGGCGTCGGCGCCTTCACCCGCGAGAAACTCGCCGCCGGCATTCTCCTCCCCGCATCGTTCGGCTGGCACCGTCCCCATTGGGACGCCTGCTACACCCAGTACTGGCGTTCCGCCCGTGGCTTTGATCCCGAGCGCTACGTCGCCGCCCTCGCCGAAGCCGGTTTTACCCACTGCGAGGTCAATAGTCTCCAAGCCCACATGCCGCACGAGGATCTCGTCGCCCACGAATACTACTCGCAGTTCTACACCTACGCCCCCGGCTTCAACCACTTCGTCGACACCGACCTCACCCGCGGCCTCTGGCCCGCCCTCTACCTCGACGCCAACCTCAACCATCTCCGCAAACTCGCCGACCTCGGCCGCCGCTACGGCCTGAAACCCGGCGTGTGTATGTTCGAACCCCGCACGATGCCCGAGCGGTTCTTCCAAAAATATCCCACACTGCGCGGCGCCCGCGTCGACCACCCGTTCCGCTCGCGCCTCCCGCGTTTCACGATGGCGCAAGATCACCCCATCGTCCGTCGCCATTACCGCGAAGCCCTCCAGAAACTCATCCGTGCCGTCCCCGATCTCGGCTACATGTCGCTCTGGACGAACGACAGCGGCGCTGGCTTCGAACACACCGCCTCCCTCTACGTCGGCCGCAACGGCGGCCCTTTTATGATCCGCGAGTGGCGCAACCACGACAAAGTCGCCGAAGCCGCCGGCCACGGCATCGCCCGTGTCCTCCGCAATCTCCAAGCGGGCGCCGCCGAGATTAACCCTCACTTCGACGTCATCCTCCGCATCGAACCCTTCAAAGTAGAGCACGACCACATCAAGTCTGGCATGGGTCGCCACGTCGGCTACGAAACCCCTTCGCTCCTCGTCCGCGGCTACTCTCTCCCGTATCCGCATCCCAAGTATCCGGAAAATTTCGGCGTCGCCGGCAGCATTTTCCAGAGCTGGATGGACCCCGCCGAAAAGCCGGCCCTCGCCGAGTCGCGCGCCCAGGGCATCGAGCCCGTCCTCCACTACTCCGCCTGCGGCGTGATGAATCACGAGCCGCTCATCGGCCTCCCGTTCCCGCGCCTCCTCCACGCCAAACTCACCTCCGCCGCCGCGACCGGCCTCACGCGCCTGTCCGCCCTCGGCGGCCTCGCTCACCCCACCGCCACCCCCTACTGGCCCAATATCGCCGCAATCTCCGCCGCCCAATTCGTCCCCGACCGCCCCATCGACGACGTCCTCCGCGACTACGCCTCCCACCTCGTCGGCCCCACCGCCGCCCCCACCCTGACCCGCGCGTGGTGCGATTTCGAAGACGCCCTCGTCTGGCAACCTCTCGTCCCGCTCTTCTGCGTTTTCGGCTTCTGCTGGCAACGCACGTGGGACCGTCCGTTCGTCCCCGACCTCGAAGCCGTTCCCGCCGCCGAACGCGACTACTACGAGCGCCACGGCTGCTTCCAGTTCAATAATCCCAGCCTCACCGACCTCGGCAAAGACGTCCTCTTTGATCTCATCACGCGCGAGTCCGGCGCGAAGATGGCCGCCGACATGGACCGCGAACTCCTCCCGCGCGTGCGCGCCGTGCTCGCCTTCCTCGAAACCCAACTCGCCGCTGCCCCCGCCCACTCCGCCGCCGTCGCCGTCTTCACCGACCTCCGCGACCGCGTCCGCGCCTACCTGCACTGGAGCACCACCCTCCGCAATGTCTGCGCCTGGTGTGAACACGTCTACGGCTACCTCGACCCCTCCGCCGACGACGCCACGCGCACCACCTGTTCTCAAAAACTCCAAGCCGCGATCGACCTCGAACTCGCCAACACCCGCGGACTCCTCGAACTCATGGAGACCACCACCACCGAGTTCATGGTCGTCTCCTCCGTCGCCGAAAACACCTTCTTCTACGGCGAAAACCTCGCCGATCACCTCCGCACCAAAATCCGTCTCACGGAAAAATATCGTCACCACCAGCCCCGTATCGACCGCCACATTATGTGGCGCCCCGCCCCCGGCACCGTCTGGCCCGAAGGTTGGTCTGCGACCTGACATCCGAACGGCGCGGCGGTTTCCCCACCGCCGACCCTCAACCCTCCGAAACCCCAAGCATTCCATCTCCCCAGAGCCATCAGTCACCGGACATTGGTCATTGGTCATTCCCCTTCTCTCCTTCTCTCCCTCTCTCCGTCTCTCCTTCTCTCCGTCTCTCCTTCTCTCCTCCTTCCGCCATGAGCACCGCCACCGCCCTCCCGCAAATCTACTCTTTCGGCCATGCCCTCGACATGGACGACGACAAGATCGGCCTCTTGCGCGACTCCTCCGACGCCGCTGAGAACGTCCCCGAACTCCGCCGCCGCTTCGCCACCGACGGCTATCTCTACATGAAGGGCTACCTCGACCGCGACGAAGTCCTCGCCGCCCGCGCCACGCTCACCGACGGCCTCGCCGCCGCCGGCGTCCTCGACCCCGCGCATCCGA
>CAMATV010000267.1 GCA_945861235.1 Opitutus sp. GAS368 | reverse complement strand
CGTTGAATCGCCGCCGGATCGCGGTGGCGATCAGCCCACACTTGGCGCTCGATCAAACCCATCAGATGGGGATTCCGGCTGCGCACGGCACCGGTTTGGTGGGGCGCAATGAGGATCTCCGCACCGCGCAAGGCCGTCAGGCGGACATTTTCACCGATGTTGCAGTCGTAACAAATCAGCACGCCCACGCGGAACCCGTCCGGCAAATCGAACACCGTGAACTCGCTGCCACTGCCCATCGCGGCGTGCTCGAAGGCGTGCAGCTTGCGATGGCGGTGCACCGTGCCGTCGGGCAGCGCCACGACGTAGCTATTGTAGAACGTTCCGTCTGCGTCCGCTTCAAACCACCCCGCCCCAACGGAGATTCCGTGCCGCCGGGCCAGCGCAATCAAACGTTGCGTGCTCGGCCCGGAGGGAATCGGTTCCGCCAGCGCAGCGAGTTGCTCCACGGTGAGATTGCGCACGAACCAATAACCGCTGACGCAGCCCTCGGGGAAAATCACGAGTCGCACCCCTTGAGCCGCCGCCGTCGCCGTGAACGCCTCAATCTTCAGGAAATTCGCCGCGGGGTCGCCCGGCGCACTTTCAAACTGCACGGAGGCGACTCGGATTTGACGGGGTGAGGATGACATGGCGGGAGACAACAACGAGCGTTGAAAAGCTAGCCTCGAGCAAGACTGCGCTCGTAGGCGACATTGATCAGATATTTTTTTCCGAGCGCGTCACGCAGCGGATCCGCGCCTTCCGCGCAAAAGCCCATGTGAGAGTGCCGGCGCCAACCCTCAGCGTGTGCAAAGCGGCGCGATAAGCGGCCGACTTTTCGCGAGGTCGCCTCCATCTCGCGCAGATAAGAGTTCATGCCCTGCGTGGATTGCAGCCAACGATGCTGGCTTTCATGGCAGGCGAGCGCGGCGAGTTTCGTCGGCTGCACCGAGGTTGTATCCACATACGCACCGGCCGTGACGCGCCGCCGCAGGGGGTCGATGAGACCATGCGGCATCGCGTGGTAGACCGTGCAGGCACCGCCCCACGCTGCGCGCCGCGGGCGGGAGACGAAATTCGGAATGCCCCGCGCGAAAGCGGCCGTCACCGCTAACCGCGATACGTTCGTGTGATCCTCCATGTAATCTTGCGGCGAGTGGGTCAGAACAATCGTCGGCTGCACCGCGCGAATCACCGCCGTCAGCGCTCGCAACAACGGCACGGAATAAACGACCTCCAGATCGTCCGCGTGGCTCTCGTGATACTGCGCCCCGAGCAGCGCCGCCGCCCGCCGTGCCTCGTTGCGTCGTATCCGGCGCAGCGCTGCGGCGCTGTGCACGAGACTCCCGCCGGAGCCGCTCGACACATTAAGATAATGCGTCGCCCAGCCGGCCTCGCGCAGCAAGCAGAGCGTCCCGGCCATCACGAATTCGATGTCGTCCGGATGGGCGGCGATGGCGATGGCGACGGGCTTCGTCATTGCAGCTCGGAGAGTTTGACCGTGCGGTTTTCACGGGCCGAGAGATCGGCGGCGAGGACGGCGAAATGCGACTTCATCGCTTCAGTGAGCGACGTCAGCGGCATCTCTTCACTGCGGTCCATGGCGTCGAAGAACGTCTGGAATTGCGCCTGATAGGGGTGATCCGACACGTCGCCCGAATCCAACATCTTCATCGAAAGTTCGCTCCACTTGCTCTTGTCCACGGCGAGGCGCGTCGAGTGAAATTTATTGTCGAGCAGGCTGCCCTCGCTGCCGACGAGGTGGGTGTGAAGATAGTAGGGCTGGAGGCAGTCAATCACCGAGGCAACTTTTCCCAGGGAGCCGTTGGCAAAGCGCAACACACTCACACTCGTCGTCGGATACTGGTATTGCGCGAACAGCGCATTCGCCGAACCCGTCGAGTGGCTCGTGACGCTCTCCACGTCGCCACCCATGCATAACAGCAGGGCGTCGAGCGCGTGGCAGCCCGCGGAGAGCAGACTGCTGCCCCCCAACTCTTTTGAGGTATTCCACCGAAACTGCCCATACCATGGACCGATGCCGTGGTAATAATCGACTTCGCCGTAATGCAATTTACCCAGCAGCCCGCTATCGATGACCGCCTTCGTCGCGACCAGTTGACTCGAATAGCGGCATTCGAAACACACGCACGTTTTCACCCCCGCTGCCTTCACGGCCGCGCTGACCCGGTGGGCGTCAGCCAGCGATAACGAGATCGGCTTCTCGATGATGAGGTGCTTGCCCGCTTTAGCCGCCGCGACGATCTGATCGGCGTGTTGATTCGGGTAACTGCACACCGCGACCACCTGCAGACTCGGGTCTGCCAACATGGCGTTCAGATCGGTGTAACAGGTAATCTTGCCGCCATGCTGCGCGCTGAGCGCCGCCGCATCCTGCGGTCGTGAAGAATAGATCGCGGTGACTTGCGCGAGCGAGGTCGCGTTGATGGCGGCGATGTGCGCACCGCTCACCCAGCCGTAACCGATGATGCCGACGTTATATTTTTTCATAGGGTAAAGTGATCAATCGAAAGACGCGCCATTGAACCCGAGCTGCTCGGCGAGTCGTCGGCACTCTTCAACCGGACGCAGACTAGCGGAGCAACGCGGATCGTAAAGCGAGGCGGCGGCCGCCGACACTCCGAGGCGCAAACTCTCGGCCAGCGGCCAGTCCTCGTGCAACCCGTAGAGCACGCCCGCCGCAAACGCATCGCCGGCCCCGGCGGCGCCTCGGATATCTGCTGCCGGCACGCGCAGGCTCGGCTGCCACACTTCCGCCTCCCGGCTCGCCGCGAAGGCGCCCTCTTCAAAGTGAATAAACACCCACTCGCGAACCCCCGCCTCCAGCAACGCCCGGGCCGCCGCGCGGACCGCGTGCGGATCGAGCCGTTGCGCATTGCGCAAAATCACGCCGGTGAGTTTTTCGGCCTCGAAGTCATTCGCAAAAAAATAATCGACGTGGGGCAGCGACGGTGCGGCCACCGCCCGAAAACGTCCGCTGTGGTCGCTCACGCAATCCGCCGACGTCCGCAGTCCCGCGGCACGCGCACGCCGCAACACCTCCGCCGCTCCCGTCTGCCCATCGGCGGACAGCGCATCGAGCCGGTCGAGCAACAACAGATAACCGAGGTGGAAAATTTTGGCCGTCACCCCCGCAAACTCAAAGTGCTCGGGCCCGAGCAGCGCGTTGGCGCCCCGTTGGTGAAAAAATGTCCGGCGGCCCGTGGCCCGCACGGTCATCACATCCGTGTAACTCGTCGCCGCCGTCGCCGTGCGCTGGAGTTGCTTGGCGGCAATGCGGTGCGCGGCACAATCCGCCAAAATCGCATCGCCGGTCTTGTCGTCTCCCACGAGACCGATTCCGGTCAGCGGAAACGGTGCTCCGAGCAGCGCGAGATCCTTGAGTACGTTATACGCCGAGCCGCCGTTGCCGGACGATTCCGCAAGAATCGAGGCCAACGCATCCTGCGCCGGCCACGCGTCGATGATCTTCAGGTGATCCACGATCCAGTTGCCACCCGCGATGATTCCGGAGCGCATCGCGAGATTTTATGCGGGGACGACGACGCTCTGGTTGCGCTGCGACTCCAGCGCGGCGCTCCACCATTCGTGACTGGCGACGGCTTCGTCGGGCGTGGCGCAGCCGAACGCATCGCCTAATTTTCCAGCGCGCTCAGCGAGGAACGCGGCCCACATCTGCTGCATGAGATCGGGAAATCCCGGTTCAAAAATACCACCGGTGATCGTCTTAAAGGGCATGGCGAAGCCGAGGTCTGTCTTTTCCCACCACTGCTCTTTATCGCGCCGGTAGGACCAAAATGTCTTGGGCTCCTTCGTGGAGTAACGCGCCCCGCGGTCCGTCCCCAAAATCTCGATATACCATGTGTTCGTCTCGGTGGGGGCCAGGCGCTTCATCTCAAGTGTCATCGGCACCCGGTCGTCGCCCAGCATCACCGTCGTGTGCAGCGCCGCGTTGTCCCACGTGTCGCATTCGGTCTGGCCCCCGCGCCCATCCGGCCGCTGGGTGTAGATTTTTTGGAGCTGTGCGTAAACCGTCGCGGGCCGCCAACCCAGGCGCAGCGGGAGATGCGCGACGTGCAGTCCGAGATCCCCCATTACGCCCACCTCGCCGCAGAAACGGTTCTGGCGTTTCCAATTCGCCGGCTTCGTGGGATCGAGGTCGCTCGAGTGGAGAAAGCCCGCCCGGATCTCCAGAATCCGTCCAAACGCGCCCGCCGCAGCGAGCCGCTGGAGGCGTTGCGCCCCGGGCAGAAAGGGAAACTCGGAGGACACCCGCACGAACCGACCGAGCTTCACTGCTTCATCCCGAATCCGTCGCGCCGCCGCCAGATCGACGCCGAAGGGTTTTTCCGCCAGCAGGTCTTTGCCCGCGCGGAGCACGTCGAGGTAAATCGTTTCATGCAAATGGTGCGGCACCGCGACGTACACCACATCGACGTCCGCCCGCGCGAGCAGTTCGCGGTGATCCGCCGTGAGGCAGCGTACGGTCGGGACCTGACGAAACCATCCCAGCACCTCGGGTTGGACATCGCACACGGCGACCAACTCCGCCTTCACTGGAAAATCCACCAAGGCAAACCACCGCGCAAACGCCGATGCGGCTTCACGCCCCATCAGGCCGCCGCCGATTATGCCGATGCGAACCGGCGCAGGGTGATGAGAGGGAGTTTCCATGTTCAATCGTTTCAGGTCGTTTTCAGGAATGTCATCGCCGCATCGACACTCGCGCCGTCGTGCACGACGGCCATCAATGCGCGGGTGATCCCGGCGGGGTTGGGGTGCTGGATGATATTGCGTCCGTAGACGATTCCAGCCGCGCCCTGCGCGATCAGCGCCACCGTGCGCGCGAGGAGTTCTTGCTCGGGGGCTTTGCCGCCGCCACGCACGAGCACCGGAATGCCACCGGCAGTTTCAATGATCTTGTGATAAATCGAAACATCGTCGGTGGGATCGGCCTTGATAATGTCGGCGCCCAACTCGACCGCCTGCCTCACGAGCGGGATGATTTTTTCCGGATCGCCGTCGACCATGTAGCCGCCCGCGCGCGCATTGGGCTGAAACACCAGCGGCTCGATCATCAGCGGCATGCCGTAGTGGTCGCACTGCGGTTTTAAGTGCAGGATATTGCGGATACACTG
>CAMATV010000266.1 GCA_945861235.1 Opitutus sp. GAS368 | reverse complement strand
TCACACTTTTCTGAAGAAAATCTTTTTGTAGAGTAGAGAGAGCGCCCAGAGGTCCGAACCGCCATTCGCGCCAAACACCTTGTCCGCTCTGTGACTTCTGTGGGCTGGGCTCCGTGCTCTCTGTGAAATGCATTCGGGTCAAGTGGGGTGTGAAATTTTGGGCTAGCGGTCTCTCATCGAACCGCAAGGGCCCACTCCACCGTCACCGTCTCGTCTCGCACTCCTCTCGTATATCCCTTGTCGCGCCCGGCGCTCCGCCGTTTGCTCCTCCCCGACCCATGCCCTCCACCCCCGTCCCTTCCCCTGCCGGCCTCAAATCTCGCGAATACGTCGGCTACGCGCTCGGCGATACCGCCTCGAACCTCTTTTTCCAGACGTTCGGTATTTTCCTCACCTACTTCTACACCGATGTGTGGGGCCTCGCACCGGCGGTGATCGGCACCATGTTTCTTGCCGTTCGCCTGTTCGATGCCGCGGTCGATCCCCTGATCGGCCTCATGGCGGATCGCACGCAAACGCGCTGGGGCAAGTTCCGTCCCTATCTGCTGTGGTTCGCCATCCCCTACGGCGTGGGCGGCTATCTGCTCTTCGCCAGTCCCGACCTGAGCGCCTCGGGCAAGCTCCTGTACGCCTACTTCACCTACGGCTTCATGATGCTGGCCTACTCGTTCATCAACGTCCCGTATTCCTCGATGCTCGGCGTGATCAGTCCGTCACCACGCATCCGCACCCTCGCCTCGAGTTACCGTTTCGTCGGCGCGTTCGGCGGCGGCCTCCTCGTCTCGCTGTTCGTCCGCCCCCTCGTGAAATGGCTCGGCGGCGGCGCCAACGAAGCCGGTCAGGTCGTCAACGAACTCAAAGGTTTTCAGCTCACGATGCTGATTTTCGCCATCATCTCCGTCGTGATGTTCCTCATCTGCTTCGCCACGACCACCGAGCGCGTCACCATTCCTCCCGGACAAAAAAGCGACGTGCGGGGCGAGGTGAAAGAACTCCTCCGCAACTACCCGTGGGTGATGCTGCTGCTCTCCGCCATCTTCTCGCTCACCTTCATCGGCCTGCGCAACGGCAGCGCTATCTACTATTTCAAATACGTCGCCGGCTATGACAACCAACCCGTCCTCTTCGGCCAATTCGACCGTTTCACGCTGTTTATTTCCCTCGGCATGGCCTGTCAGATGCTCGGCTCCTATTGCCTGAGTTTCTTCGCCAAGGTCGCCGACAAACGCGTCCTTTCCGTGGCACTCACGTGCGTCACCGCCGTTTGCTTGGCGGCCTTTTACTTCATCCCTCCCCATAATTTTGCGCTGCAACTCGCAGTGCAGGCCCTCGGTGCCTTCTGCATGGGTCCCGCCTCGGCCCTCGTGTGGGCGATGTACGCGGACGTCGCCGACTACGGCGAATGGAAATTCGGCCGGCGCTCCACCGGCCTTGTCTACTCCGCCTCGCTCTTCGCCATCAAGACCGGCACCGCCTTTGCCGGTCTGCTCCTACCGTGGATTCTCCACCAATACGGCTACCTCGCCAACGTCGCGCAAACGGCCACGTCCGTCCTCGGCATCACCCTCACGTTCACGCTCTTCCCTGCCGGCTTCGCCGTGCTGAAGGCCGTCGCACTGTGGATTTATCCTCTGAGCCAACCCAAGGTCGACGAAATCGAACAAGCCCTCGCCGCCCGTCGCGCGGCCCTTGCCACCACTCCTGCCAACGCCTGATTTTTCCGCCCCATGATCCGCAATCCTATCTTGCCCGGTTTCAATCCCGACCCGTCCATCGTGCGCGTCGGCGAAGACTATTACATCGCGACCTCCACCTTCGAGTGGTTCCCCGGCGTGCAGATTCATCACTCGCGCGACCTCGTGCACTGGCGCCTGCTCACCCGCCCACTCATCCGCGCGAGCCAGCTCAACATGCTCGGCGATCCCGATTCCTGCGGCATCTGGGCGCCGTGCCTCACCTACGCCGACGGCCTGTTCTGGCTCATCTACACCGATGTCAAACGCTACGGCCGCACCACCGTCGGCGGCGCCTCGGGCGCGTCCCTTCGCGATTTTCATAACTACCTCGTCACCTGCCCGACCATCGACGGCGCATGGTCCGATCCCGTTTACCTTCACAGCAGCGGCTTCGATCCTTCGCTCTTCCACGACGCCGACGGAAGAAAGTATCTCGTCAACCAGCTCTGGGATTACCGCCCCGGCCGCAATCGTTTCAACGGCATCGTCCTCCAAGAATACTCCGTCACCGAACGCCGTCTCATCGGCCACCGCGAAAATATCTTCGCCGGCACCGCGCTCGGTCTCACCGAAGCGCCGCACCTCTACCGCCGCGACGGTTACTACTATCTCCTCACCGCCGAGGGTGGCACCGCCTGGGGCCACGCCGTCACCATGGCGCGCTCGCGCTCGCTCACCGGCCCCTACGAACTCCACCCCGACGGCCCCATCCTCAGCTCCCGCCACCGCCCCGACGTCGAACTCCAACGCGCCGGCCACGCCGACCTCGTCGAGACACCGCACGGCGAAACCTATATGGTTTACCTTTGCGGCCGCCCGTTGCGCAACCGCGGCCGCTGCACCCTCGGTCGCGAAACCGCCATCCAGCCGATGGTCTGGAGCACCGACGGCTGGCTGCGCACCACCGACGGCCAGGGCCTCGCGCAAACCACAGCCCCTGCGCCCACCGGCCTGATCCCGCACGTTTTTCCCGTCCCACCCACGCGCGAAGATTTCGACGAGGCTTCGCCGCAACTCCCGCTCGCCTTCCAGTGGCTCCGTTCGCCGTATCCAGACGAGCTGTTCAGTCTCACCGCCCGCCCCGGCCACCTGCGCCTCTTCGGCCGCGAGTCGATCGGCAGCCCGTTCCGCCAGTCGCTCGTCGCCCGCCGCCAACAAGCCCACTGCTACCGCGCCTCCACGGTGATCGCGTTTGAGCCGCAGCACTACCAACAGTCCGCCGGCCTCGTCTGCTACTACAACTCCGCCAAGTTCCACTACCTCTACGTTTCCCACGACGAAACACTCGGCAAGCACCTGCGCGTCATGTCCTGCCTCCCCGATTCGCCGCAGACCGATTCCTTCACGCCACCCATCGCGATCCCACCCGGCACTCGCCTCGAGCTGCGCGTCGAGGTCGACCATGAGCGCCTGCTCTTCGCCTACCGCGTCGAGGGCCGCGACACCGCTTGGCAATGGCTCCCGCAGCAATTCGACGCCAGCATCCTCTCTGACGAAGCCGCTGCTCCCGGCTCGCCCAACTTCACCGGTGCCTTCGTCGGCGTCGCTTGCCAAGACACCTCCGGCACCGCCCTCCCCGCCGATTTCGACTGGTTCGAGTATCGCGAGCGCCCCTTCGTCGCCGATCCCACGAAGGTCTGACCGTCCACCCACCCCCGCATTGCCGCAGCTCGTCACCTAGGGCGAAATTCCCGACTCGATGCCTTGGTCCACTTTCCCCGCCCTCTCTCCGCCCGTAGCGGCGAGCGCCAGCAAGCCGGCCGCCCTCACCGCACTCTGCGCGTTCGCCGCTCTCCTCCTCGCACCGACTCCGGTCACCGCCTTCGACCGCCCCGAGACCATCTTCAAAATTTTCCAGTTCCCCGCCGACAAAATCCCGCGCATCGACGGTGACGCCACCGACTGGGCCCTCGTCCCCGACAGCTACGCCGTCACCCACGAGCAACTCACCGACGACTCCAGTCGAAAACAAAAACCCGACGCCAAGAATCTCGATGTCCGCGTCCGCGTCGGCTGGGTGAAGGGCCTCAACCGCCTCTACTTTCTCTACGAGGCCAGCGACAACTACTGGGATTTTTCTCGCACGGATCTCCACAACGACACCTTTGAAATCGTCGTCGACGGCGACGCCTCGGGCGGCCCGCTCATCGACCGCCAGCATCCACACAAAGACACGCTCCCCGCCGCCGACACCTATTTTCCCTTCCACGGCGTCCACGCGCAAAACTACCACATCTTCACGCCCTTCGTCGGCAAGGACTGGTGCCTCGCCTGGGGCTCGCAGCCTTGGATCAAGGAACTCCCGTGGGCCAACGCCGCGCAGAATTTCACGTTCAAACCCGGCGAGTCCGGTCGCTACGTATTAGAGTTTTGGATCACGCCTTTCGACTACGCCGGCCCCGAGGGCCCCGCGCGCGCCGTCCAATCCGTCCTCCGCGAAGACAAACTCATCGGCCTCTCGTGGGCGGTGATCGACTACGACGACGTCAACGCCCGCGGCTCCTCCGCGTTCTGGAATCTCTCCAGCAAACACACGATGTATGGCAACGCCTCCGAGCTCCGCGCGTTCCGCCTCATGCCACTCGAGCCGGCCCTCGCGCCGAAACTCGACGCCCGCTGGTCCTTCAAAGTCCTCGACCACGCCCGTCGCCTCGTCGCCTTCCAAGACGAGTCCGTCGGCCAGATCACCGCGTGGAAATGGGACTTCGGCGACGGCGAGTCGTCGACCGAGCAGCACCCGCAGCACACCTACAAAAAGTCAGACAAGTTCATCGTCGTGCTCCACGTCACCGGACCCGACGGCACCTCGCGCCGTGCGAAAATCTGGGACGTCGCCCTCCGCTAACACCTGAGCGCCCTCTGGGGTTGGGCTTCGTGTCCTCGGTGACTCCGTCCTTGGCAAAATTCAGGTGTGAATGTCAGGAACCGGCCGGCTTCCGCGCCACCTTCCACTTCCCCTTGGCCGCACCCTCCGTCGTCGTGCTTTCGTAAATACCCTCGAGCTGGTCAGCCTTGAGTTCGCCCATCAGTTTGCTCGCTGCGGAGGTGCCTTGGATTTCCCACGCAAAGACTGCGGTGAGCTTACTGCCTTCGATCTGCACCGTCTTGGTGGTGGTAGGGACGTTGGTGCCTTCATACGTGAACACGGCCTCCATCGTCCACGCCGAATCCTTCCCTGGTTTGAACGTGAGCTTCAGCGTCCCGCTGGACCCGTTGTCCCCCTGCCATTCGCCGGAAAACTCGCCCGCGAAAGCCGCGGCGGCTGCGATCGGAACAGCCGAGCGCTTAGTCTCGGCGCCAAGCACCACCGTGCCCGTGACGAGGGATAAAATGACAAACGTAGAGGCGAGGATTTTTTTCATGGTTGTGTGTAAAAAGATTATTCGACGCCAGCACCCCGCTTACGGGGAGACATGGAATTTTGCGGAT
>CAMATV010000265.1 GCA_945861235.1 Opitutus sp. GAS368 | reverse complement strand
GGGCGGACGTCTTGACGGTCACGCAGGCGCTCGCCTCGGCGCAGGCCGAGCAGCGCAATGCGCATCGGGCGGCCGAGGATGCAGGCAATCGATTGAGCCGCATGGCGGGAGAGCTTGGTTCGCTGGAGCACGCGCGGAATGAAGCGCATGCGCGTTGGGAAAAAGCGCAGACGGGGCTCGCGGAGGCGCACGCGGTGTCTGCCCAACAGCGGGAAAAAATTCAACAGACGGAAACGCGGATCGTGGAGATTCGCACGGAGCGTGACATGAAACGCGATACCCTCGGGCAGGCGCGACTGGAGCTGGCGGAGCGGCGACAAAAGGTTGAGGTGCTCGACCGAGGATTGGGCGAGATGGAACGGCGCCGGCTGCAACTCAGCGAACTCTTGATCCAGCGTCAGACGGAAATCGAAGCTTGGACGGAGCAGACGGCGCAACTCGAACGCGAATCGACGGAGCAGCGGGCGCGGGCGGCGCAGATTGCGGAGACGTTTTCGGTCGCCCAAGAACAGGTGGAGGCGGTGCGCGTCGGGCTCGTGGACGTGGAGCGGGGGATCAACGCTTTGGAGTCGTCTCAGGTGAGCGTGCGGCAGGAATCGGATGTTTCCCGCAGTCAGCTGGGCACGAACGAAATCAAGTTGGCGGAGAACCGGCAGCGGGTGCTGTTCCTCGTGGAAGAAGTGACGCGCGAGTTCCAGACCAACGTCGGCGAGATCGATTGGAAGCAGCAACTCTGGCATGCCGATGATGAGCCCGAGGGCGTCAAGGTGCTCGACCTCGACGAGGACGAAGACGAAGGGGCGGAGCGCCCGGAGTCGACGGTGGAGGGCGCGGAAAATGCTGCGGCGGAACCGAAGCGTCGGCGTAAGAAAAAGGACGCCAAGGGCGAGCCGACGGAGAAGGATTTGGCGGCGCTCGAAGCGACGGACTGGACCGCAACCAAGACGGAGACGGATGCGCTCCGGCAACGGCTCAACGGCATGGGTGCGGTCAACCTCGTCGCCATCGAAGAATACGCGGAGCTGAAGCAGCGCCACGACTTTCTGCTGGCGCAGGTCACCGATCTCACGACGGCGAAGGCGGAGCTGGTCAAGGTAATCGACGAGATCAACCAGACCTCGTTGCAACAGTTCCAAGTGACGTTTGAGCAGATCAAGAAAAACTTCGAATACACCTTCCTCACGCTGTTTGGCGGTGGGCGGGCGCATCTCGAGTTGATCGCGTCCGAGGATATTTTAGAGAGTGGCATCGAAATTGTGGCGCAGCCTCCGGGCACGAAGCTCAAGGGGATCACGCTGCTGTCTGGAGGGCAGAAAACGCTCACGGCGGTCGCCTTGCTCTTCGCCCTGTACATGGTGAAACCCTCGCCGTTCTGCTTGCTCGACGAGCTCGACGCGCCGCTCGACGAATCGAATATTGGGCGCTTTACGGACCTGTTGAAGAAGTTCGTGGGCGAATCCCAATTTATCATCATTACGCACAACAAACGCACCGTCTCGGCGGCGAGCACGATCTACGGCGTAACGATGGAAGAACGGGGCGTCTCGAAGACGGTCTCGATGCGATTCAACGCCGAACGGGGCGACATCGAGGCGCATCCCCAGAATATCGCTGATTCCGTGCGCGGAGCGAAATTGGACACCACCCGACCTCAGGCGCGATGAAGCGCCGCCGCATCAAGTTAGTCTGGGGTGCGGCCGAGGTGATTAAGGGGCGGTGGTATTTTGGTGTGCTCGGTTTCTACGACCGGCGAGAGGGAGAGCGCGAAGACGGGTTTGCGATCAGCGTGCGCGGAGTGATGAGTTGGGCGATGGTCATGCTCGTGGCGGCCTATGTCGCGGGCACCGCGGCGCTGTTTTCATTTTGGCAGCGCAACCCCTACTGTTTGCTGACTTACGGCGATGCGTTTTGGTATCCGGTTTCGCGTGCGTCCGTCACGGCGAAGAAAGGGCAGGCCTTGATCGCCGAAGGCCAGGACCTGTTGAAGGCAAACAAATGGACGGATGGTGCGCGGGTGTTGCGGCAGGGACTGACCTTGTACCCGGGAGACATGAAGGGCCGGCAGGCGCTGGCGAAATTTTACCTGATGGCCAACCAGCGGACGCAGGCGGTGAGCGTTTTGAAGGAGGGATTGGCGGAGGAGTTTCCCGGCAGGAGCTACTTGCAGAGTCTCTTTTCCGTCGCGGCAGAGGGCGAGGATTTTGACCTCATGGTCGCCACCATCGACCGCTTTCTACCGCTCGTGAAGGGCGCCCGAGCGGACGTTGATCGCCGGTGGCTGGCGGCGCAGAAATTTTCGGCGCTGATGACGGCGCACCGCCCTGCCGAGGCCCTCGTGTTCGCGGAGTCCGAGGAACCGGGGGAGCTGGCCTCGGACCACCGGGTCTTGGCTTTGCTCGAATTGGGGCGCACCGCCGAAGCGGCGGAATATCTTGAGGCTTGGGGGACGCGGCCGGGCGCCGACTTGCAAGCGGTGCGCCGGTTCCGGGTGCGCGTCAGCCGCGCAGCCGGGCGACTGGACGAGATGGAGCGCGCGCTGGTGGAAATGCGGGCAGCTGCGCCCGCCGATCCGGGGCAGGCGGTCTATGGCATCGTGCAGCGCACCTTGGCCGGCCGGGAGGACGCGGCCAAGGTCGCGCTGGAGGATTATCTGTTTCGTTTCGGCGGCTCGGCTGCGAACCTGAAAATGGCCGCGACTCCGCTGGCGGAGATTGGCAGCCGGACGTTGTTTGACCGGTGTCTCGCGGCGGTCGGGGAACGGGGCTTTCCGCAGCGGGCGTTTCAGGTATTGAATGTGCAGTTACACGTGCAGCGGGGCGAATGGGCGGAGGCGGCGACGGTGCTGGGGTTGATGAAGCCGACGCCGGGTCGACCGGTGCCAGCAGCCGAGCAGGTCTGGCTAGAGTGGATGGGCCGACTGGTGGCAGCCGCGGCGGCGCCCGGGGAAGCCGTCCAGAGCTCGCTGTTGGAATTCTTGCGCGGCCGACCTTGGCCGATGCCGGTGTTTCGCCCGGCGGTGGAGGCGCTGCGGCGGGCGGGCCGGATGGAGACGGCGCGCGAGGTGATCGCGCTGGCGGAGACGGCGTGTCCGGCCAGTCGATGGCTGCAGACTCAAAAGGCCGCCGTTGCGCAGGACCTCGCCGCGCGTCGGCCGCCCGAGCTGACGCTGGTGCCGCCCACGGGTGTGCCGACCAAGGACGAGCACCTGTTTTTTGCCGGGCTGGAGGAACTTTGGCGTGAGCGGAAATGGGCGCTGGCGGAAAATTTGATTCGTGAGGTGCGGGCCGAGTCGCCGCCCCAAAATTGGCTTGAGAAACGCGAGAGCGACCTGCGGCTGGCGGACGTGCGCATCCGGCAAGGGCAAGGGGAGACGCCTGCGATGCTGGCGTCGGCCCGGCTTTACTTGAACGGAGACGCGCAGCGTGCCCGGCGCATGACGGAGCTGGCGCGCGAGTTTTTTGACGCAGGTGACCAGCCCGGCGCGATCGCCCTCGCGCAGGCGGTGCTGCAACGGACGCCGGACTACCCGCCGGCGCAGCGGCAGTTGGCGGCGTGGAAGCCGCGGTCGGCGACGGCGAAGTGACGCGTTGCGGCGGGGAGCGGCGACGGACTGGCCGCGCACGCGTCAACCCGTCTTGGGCTGGCTGATCATGTCGGGTGGCACGTTGCTCAGGGCTTCTTCGATGGTGGTCAGGCCCAGCTTGACCTTGAGCATGGAATCTTGGTGCAGCGTCTTCATGCCATTTTTCATGGCGACGCGTTTCAGGTCGGCGACTTCGACTTCTTTGTTGATGGCCTCGGTGACTTCCTCGCTGTTGGTCATCAGTTCGTGAATACCGACGCGGCCCTTGTAGCCGGTGCCGCTGCAGGTGGGGCAGCCTTGGGGATTGGCCTTGAAGACTTGGCCGCTCCAATCGAGTGCTTTTTCCATGATCATCTTTTCGCGACCGGCCACCTCGTAGGGCACCTTGCAGTTCTTGCACACGCGACGGAGCAACCGCTGCGCGCAAACGCAGACGAGCGAGGCCGAGATGTTGAACGGCTCGATACCCATTTCGCCCAGGCGGGAGATCGTCGAGGGAGCGTCGTTGGTGTGCAGGGTGGAAACGAGCAAGTGACCGGTGAGCGCGGCTTCACAGGCGATCTGGGCGGTCTCCTTGTCGCGGATTTCTCCGACCAAAATGATATCCGGGTCCATGCGGAGGTAGCAGCGGAGCGCGCGTTCGAAGGTGAGGCCGATGACGCGGCTCATCTGCATTTGGTTGATACCGGCCAGCGTGTATTCGATGGGATCTTCCGCCGTCTGAATATTGACATCGGGTGTGTTCACTTCACCGAGTGCGGAGTAGAGGGTCATCGACTTGCCTGATCCGGTCGGGCCGCAGTGGAGAATCATGCCGTAGGGTTGGCGGATGCACTCGCGGTAACGGGCGAGATTCTCTTCCGAAAACCCCAAGGCCGGGAGCGGCAAAGTGCTCTTGGTCTTGTCGAGAATACGCATGACGACCTTTTCGCCGTGGTTCATCGGGCCGGTTGCGACGCGCAGGTCGATATCGATGTTTTTCTTGGTGTATTTCTTGAACACGATACGGCCATCTTGCGGCAGACGGCGCTCGGAAATGTCCAGGTTGCACATGATCTTCAGGCGCGTGACCATCGAGTTGGCGACCTGCTTCGGGAGCCGGAGTTTTTCCTGACAGAGGCCGTCGATCCGGTAGCGGACCACGAGATCTTTTTCCATCGGCTCAATGTGAATATCCGACGCGCCGGAAATATAGGCGTCCTCAATGATGCGGTTCGTGAGTTGCACGATGGGTGCGGAGTCCTCGTTCTCGAGGTCGGCCGCGCTGACGCCGCCAGTGCCGCCGTCGGTGCTGTAGGCATTGGTGATGACATTGGCGACGGCACCGATATCCACGTCCTCGGAACCGTTCGCGGCGGCATGGGTGTCTTTGAAAAACTTCTTGAGGATGCTCTCAAAAAATGTCGCTGAAACTACGCTGACCTCTTCGATGGAGAGTTCGGTCGCTTGCGAAAACGATTCGCGCTTCGCGTAGTCGAGCGGGTTGGTCATCAGCACGGCGACGGAGTTTGCGCTCAGCCGTTTGTAGGGGAAAATCCCTTCGCGCCGGATCACGGCATCGCCAGTGATCTCGATAAGTTTTTCATCAATTTCGATATCCTCGAACTT
>CAMATV010000264.1 GCA_945861235.1 Opitutus sp. GAS368 | reverse complement strand
CTCTACGGCCTGAAACGGATGCTCTGGCCGATGATTCTCGCGATGCACGCGCCCATCGTGGCGTTTTTGCTCCTCGCGATGTTCCAGCCCACTAGCCTCTGGATCATCGGCTCCGCCCTCGCCGTCGAACAATTCGGCTACGGCTTCGGTTTCACCGCCTACATGCTCTACATGATGATGCTCGCCGACGGCCCGCACAAAACCGCGCACTACGCGATCTGCACCGGCTTCATGGCCCTCGGCATGATGCTCCCCGGTATGGCCGCGGGCTGGATCGAAGACCACATCGGCTACGTCAATTTCTTCACGTGGGTCCTCGTCTGTACGATCCCCTCGTTCATCGTCATCACTCGCCTCAAGATTGACCCCGCTTTCGGCAAGAAAGCGCCGGAGCCCGCCACGGAGCACGGCACTTCAGCCCGTGCTTGCCACCCACCTGCGTCGAACTAACTTTTTCGGATGGAAACTAGCGCACCCAAGCTCCTCCTCTCCATCGAGGACTACCTGCGCGATGAGGCCGCCGGCACCGTGCGGCACGAATACATTGGTGGCCGAATCCACGCGATGGCCGGGGCGAGTGAGGCGCACAATCTGATTTCGGTAAACGTTGTCTCCGCCATTCACGTCCACCTCCGCGGCGGCTCGTGCAAGGCCTACATGGCCGACTTCAAGGTGCGCTTGGAGATCAATCGCGAAGACATCTTCTACTATCCCGACGTGATGGTCGCCTGCCAACGCGTCGGTGTGGAGCAATACCATCTACGCTACCCGACGCTCCTCGTCGAAGTCTTGTCACAGTCCACCGAAAACATCGATCGCCGTGAAAAAATCCTCAACTACCCGCAGATTTCCACGGTTGAGGAATACGTCTTGATCGCCCAAGAAACCCGCGAAGTGACGATCCACCGCCGTTCCGAAGATTGGGCCCCATGCCTCTTGACCGCTCCCGACGCCGTCGCCGAGTTCCGTTCGATCAAGTTGTCACTGCCGCTCGTGAGGATTTACGAGGGCGTGCTCTGATCGTACGCGAGCAAGCCACGCTGCTTTTTTCTGGTTTATGGAGAGCCTCCCGATGAACCGATTCGGGATCTCCATCCCGAACGACCTCGCCACTCATCCCAGATTGCTCGCACCTTCTTTCGCCCATGAACTGGTCACGCTTTAAAGCCCACTCCTACCATTACGCCGACCTCGGCGTCTCCCTCGATATCTCGCGCCTCCCTTTCCCCGACGATTTTCTCGCCTCGAAGGAAGCCCCCATGCAGCAGGCCTTCGCCGCCATGGCCGCCCTCGAAAAAGGTGCCATCGCGAATCCCGACGAGCAACGCATGGTCGGCCACTACTGGCTCCGCGCGCCGGAGCTCGCGCCCACGCCCGAGCTGACCAACGAGATCACCTCCACACTCGCTGCGATCAAAGATTTTTCCGCCAAGGTCCACGCGGGCACCGTCGCCGGCCCCAAGGGTAAATTCAAAAAACTCCTCGTGATCGGCATCGGCGGCTCCGCCCTCGGCCCGCAATTCGTCGCTCACGCCCTCGGCCAGCCCCGCAAAGACAAACTCACCGTCGCCTTCTTCGACAACACCGATCCCGACGGCATCGACTACGTTCTGAACGGCCTCCGCGGCCAACTCGCGAAGACCCTCGTCCTCGTCATCTCCAAATCCGGCGGCACCGCCGAGACCCGCAACGGCATGCTCGAGGCCATCGTCGCCTTCAAGGCCGCGGGCCTCGATCACTCGAAACACTTCGTGGCCGTCACCGGCGCCGGTTCCAAACTCGACATCACCGCCGTATCCGAAAACTGGTTAGCCCGCTTCCCCATGTGGGACTGGGTCGGTGGCCGCACCAGCGCACTCTGCGCCGTCGGGCTACTCCCCGCCGCCCTCCAGGGCCTCGATATCTCAGCGCTGCTCGACGGTGCCGCTGCCATGGACGCCGTCACGCGCCGCCCGACCACCGCTGAAAATCCCGCCGCCCTCCTCGCCCTTATGTGGCACTTCGCCACCGACGGCCGCGGCACCAAGGACATGGTCGTCCTCCCCTACAAAGATCGCCTCCTCCTCTTTTCACGCTACCTCCAGCAGCTCGTGATGGAATCGCTCGGCAAAGAGCACGATCTCAAAGGCAACGTCGTCAATCAGGGCATCGCCGTCTACGGCAATAAGGGCTCCACCGACCAGCACGCCTACGTGCAACAGCTCCGCGACGGCGTAAACAATTTCTTCGTCACCTTCATTGAGGTCCTCAAGGACCGCGACGCGAAGACCTCCCTCGAAGTCGAGCCGGGCGTCACCGCCGGCGACTTCCTCCAAGGCTTCTACCTCGGCACCCGCGCCGCCCTCAGCGAGAAAGACCGCCACTCCGTCACGATCACGCTCCCCGACGTCTCTCCGCGCACCCTCGGCATGGTGATCGCCCTCTATGAACGCGTCGTCGGTCTCTACGCCTCGCTCATCGGCATCAATGCCTACCACCAACCCGGCGTCGAAGCCGGCAAGAAAGCCGCCGGCGCCGTCATTGCCCTTAAACTGAAACTCGCCGCCACCCTCGCCGCCACTCCGGGCCAAGCCTTCACAGCCGAAGCCCTCGCCACCGCTGCGGGCTCCCCCGACCAAGCCGAGCTCGCCTTCAAAATCCTCGAGCACCTCGCCGCCAACAAATCCAGCGGCGTGAAAAAACGCGCCAAGACCCCGTGGTATCACTCCACGTATCGCACGTAAAGCAGGGCGGACTTCAGTCCGCCTTTCATGCGCTGAGCGTGCCTCACGAGCCGGACTCAAGTCGACCCTGCTCTCCCCTCCTTCCTCACTCATGCGCCATACCCCGCTCATCGTCCTCTGCGCCTTTGCGCTGCTCGGTGCAGTGTTCTCCGGCGCGCTCTACCTCAAAATCGGCAACTCCAAACAGATCCTCGCCGCCGAATTATCTTCGTCCCAAGACCGCGCCACCCGCCTCCAATCCGACCTCGCCGTCGCGCACGAGCAAACCGGCTCCCTCAAAGCCAAGGTCGCCTCGCTCGACGCCAGCCTCGCCGCCGTTCGCACCTCCCTCGCCGCGACCGACGAAAAACTTTCCGCCGCCGAACTTCGCGCAGTCGTCCTCGATCACGATCTTTCTTCCGCGAAAAAACTCCTCACGTTTCACGAACAAAACGCGAAAGCCCTTGCCGACGAGGTCGCCGCCCTCCGCGCCGACCTCGATGATTCCCGCACTTCCAACGCCTCGCCCGAAGCCGTCGCCGCCTATCGGAATACCATCGCCGAACTGGAAAAACAACTCGCCAGCGCCCGCCAGGGCGCCACCGCCGGCGTCGGCTACGGTGCCGCGACCGCCACGTTTACCAACCGCTCCGGCCGCGCCACCGTCCTCAACGTCGGTCCCTCCAACGCCTTCGTCGTCCTCAACTACGGCTCCGCCCGCGGCGCCCAACTCGGCCAGCGCCTCAACGTGAGCCAGGGAACAGAAGTCGTCGCCACGGTTCACATCAGCGACGTCCGCACCCAGTTTTCCATCGCGCAGGTTCAGCCCGATACCTTGCGCGGAGTCTTGCAGAAGGGCGATTCAGCCGTCTTACTCCGTTAATCATGACCTCGCTCAAGAAATCCATTTTCGCCCTCCTGCTCCTCGCCTTTGGGGCTATCTTCAGCGGCTGTTCGACCCGTACGCAGAAGGAATCGTCCATTCCTTGGAGCCGTCCCGCCGGTTGGGAAGGCCAGATCCCCGGTATGGGCCAGCCTTCCGGCCGCTGAGCGATTTGTCATCCCAAGTCCGCCCGCCCCGGGAACGGCGTTCCCGCTCTCGGCCACTTTCCCTCTCGCAAAATCCGGCTTCGCGCCGGATTTTTTTGTGCCCGCACTATGCCCGACGTCCCCGCCGCCAACGCCTCGCTGACCCCCCAACCCGGCACACTCTACGTGGTCGCCACGCCCATCGGCAATCTCGCCGACTTCACCGACCGCGCTCGCGCCATCCTCGGCGCCGTCGACCTCGTCGCCTGTGAGGACACCCGCACCACCGGCGGGCTGCTCACGCGGATGGGCCTCCGCCGCGAGCTGATCTCCTACCACGACCACAACGAAACCGCCGCCGCCGACCACATCGCCGCGCAAATCGCAGCCGGAAAATCCGTCGCCCTCGTCAGCGACGCCGGCACCCCCGCTATCAGCGACCCCGGTTTCCGCCTCGTGCGCGCCTGCCGCCGGCAGGGACTGCCCGTCATTCCCGTGCCCGGTGCCTGCGCCATCGCCGCCGTCCTCAGCGCGAGCGGCCTACCCACCAACGGTTTTCTCTTCGCCGGTTTTCTGATCGCGAAAACGTCCGCACGCACCGCCTTCCTCCAGAAATACCGCGACTTTGAATTCACCCTCGCGCTCTACGAAAGCTGTCACCGGATCGACAAATTTGCCGAAGAAATTGTCGCCACCCTCGGTCCCGACCGCGTGATCTGCATCGCCCGCGAGGTCACCAAACTTCACGAGACTTGGCTCGTCGGCCGCGCCGCCGACGTCCGCGACCGTCTGCTCAAGGGCAGCCTCAAGGGCGAATTCGTCGTGCTCATCGCCCCACCCGATTTTGTTTTGTAAGATCCGAGATGATCCCTCCTCGCCCTAGCCTTTCCGCGCGCCGCAATCCGGGTTCATCCGTGTCCAACCGTGGTTAAAAATCCCAACGTCACCGTCGCCGTCCCCGTTGCCGTCATCGATATCGGCAGCAACTCG
The DNA here is from genome assembly GCA_945861235.1 of Opitutus sp. GAS368. GTDB lineage: Bacteria > Verrucomicrobiota > Verrucomicrobiia > Opitutales > Opitutaceae > GAS368. Next base: position 470 of record CAMATV010000264.1, on the reverse strand, counting down.
ATCAAACTCCTCGTCGCCGCGCGCGGGTCGGACGGCCCCGTCACGGCCCTCGCGCACCGCACAATCGACGCCCGTATCAGCGCCGGCATTTCGCGCGCTGCGCCGCAACTCAGCGCCGAGGGCATGGCCCGCGGCCTCGCCGCCATTGAATCCTTGCTCGCCGACGCCGCACCCTTCACGCCCGTCCGCACTATCCTCGTCGCCACGAGCGCCGTCCGCGACGCGCTCAACGGTGCCGACTTCATCTCCCGCGTCCACGCTGCCACCGGTCACACGATCCGCATCCTCACTGGCAACGAAGAGGCCAATCTCATTGGCCGCGGTCTCACGTGCGATCCTGCGCTGACCACGCTCCGCGATTTCTACGTCTTCGATCTCGGCGGTGGCAGCCTCGAATGCCTCGCGTTTCGCGATCGCCACATCGCCCAAGCCGTCAGCCTTCAACTCGGCTGCGTCCGCCTCACGGAAAA
>CAMATV010000263.1 GCA_945861235.1 Opitutus sp. GAS368 | reverse complement strand
CCGTCTCCCGGTGCCGTCTGGCCCGCGATGGTAAGATACGGCTCGCGAATCTTCAGCTCCGACTCGAGCGCGATCGTGCCCGACACTCGAAACACGACGGTGCGTGGGCCCTTCGCGCTCACCGCCGCCCGAAAACTTCCCGGACCGGCGTCGTTGAGATTCGTGACCTCAATCACTTTTCCTCCGCGACCACCCACCGTGTATTTCCCAAAGCCCTCGACGCCCGGAAACGCGGGCGCATGACTGGGCCGCAGATTGCGCAGCGTGACCGACCGCGCCTCGGCGTCATAGCTCACATCGCCGAGCCAGCCATCCGGTAAAATTACGCGGTCGAACTTGCCCTCGAGCGACTCGACGCCCGGACCGATGAGGGAAAACACCGACGCTTCGTGCGGCTGAATGCGTCCCGTGAAACGCACCTCCAAGGCCCCCGTCAAACGCACCCGTCCACTCGTCACCGGACGCAGCACTTCATGGTCGTTCACCTCCATAACGGTTACCGCCGGCGTCTCGGCGGCCGACATCCCCTGATTCGCCGGGAAAGCCGCCACCACCAGCCCAACCAATCCGCGCGCCCACCCCGGCAACCCGATTTTCGGCAGGGAACAGGATGGCGCGATGGTCATGGGAGCAACGGGTGAAACGCGCGCCGCAGCGCAGAGGGGTTAGGCACATCCTACCATAGCAGGAAACATCCGCTCGCACATGGGACCAAGGTCGCAAACCACGTCGCCCGATCCTTTACCCGCACTCACCGCAACCGCACCATCAACTGGTTCCGCCCATTCACGCCGAGCTTCTTAAAGATCGAAGTCAACTGCCCCTTCACGGTTTTAACACTCTTCCGGAGTCGCCGCGCGATCTCCTCATTGTCGAGTCCTGCGCTCACCTGTCGGGCGATCTCGCGTTCGGCCACCGTGAGCTGCCCGAGCAAGGAATGCGCCGGCAACTGGTCGAGCGCCGGCATGGCCGCGTGATTCTCGAGATAGACAATAAATCCGGGATACGCGGTCCGCACGTGCTCCTCCACGTGCAACCGGATCGTCGCCGTGAACCCGACCTGCGTGGGCTGACTCACCTTCGTGGCTCCGCCCGGGTGTCGCTTGCCCATCGATTGGTGCTCAAGCCACTCGGCCTTCAACGCCGCACACGCCTGCACAATCTCCGCCGGCGGCGCAAACACCGCTCGCGGCTGATACGCCCGCGCCTTCGCCGGACCAAAATTCCACAGCGCACACTGCTCGAGCCCCGCCTGGTTCACATAAAGCGACTTCATTTCCCAGTTCAGAAAGAGCAGCGCAAACGGCAGGTGATGGTTAAATGCCTCGAGCCACCGGCGCCGCGCGCGTTCCTCTTCGGAGGCGAGCAGCCGGTGGAGCACCGTCTCGATATGCGGATACACCGCCTCGAGCATCGCGACTTCCTTCGCCGTAAAGTCACCCTGCTTGGCCGTGCGCCGAATCGCGATCTGCGAGCCCACGCGATCACCCCGCCAATAGAGCGCGACCGCGAGATGGTGCCAGCCGAAGGGTTCGAGAAATTCTTTAAAAAACGCCGAGCGCCGTAACTCGCTCTGGTCCGGCACCACATCCGACAGCCGGTAGATTTTGATCTTCTTCGGCTGCGCTAATACGAACTGCGGGGTCATGTCGACTTGCCGCCGATTTTGAAACCACTTCGTCGGCCGCTGGGCGTTGGGCGTCGCGAGGATTTCCGTCGCCTGCCAGGAGGTCTCGAAGTCGAGGAAGTTGAGGTAGACGATCAGCGCGTCGTGGGGAATCGTCGCGCCCAGTAACGCCTGCAACGCCGTCCAAAATTGCGGGATGTCGTTCGCCGCGTGCAAGCGCAACAATCGCGAGTCGATCCCTGCCGAGCCGTGGAGCAGACCCCCTTGGCGCTCGCGCTTGCGCTCCGACGACCCCGGTCGCTGGCCGCGCGGCACGCCCGTGAGCGAGGTATGAAAGGAGTTCTTCATGAGGGTCCCACGTTGTCGGCCAATTCAATCCGCCGCGCAACTCCGCAGCTTCCCTTCACCCGCCAGCGGACGGATATCCCGGTTGACGGTTTCCAGAGAGGCCACGCGTCCGACGGACCGGTGACACTGCTGTCGCCGTACGTTGGACGGAACGGCGGTTTCCCAACCGCCGCTGCGTCGGCCGGCAAGCCGGGCGCTTGGAAAGCGCCCCTCCGTCGGCCCGCTGCCCCCTGAACCGACAATCAGGAGATGCGTCCACACCGCCGGCTTCTCTCTCCGCCGGCACACCGCACCGCACGTTACGCTGCCCATCCGGATCGATTACGCTTTGCTCATGCATTCCACCCGCTCTTCGTAGCGGAAAAATCCCTACGGGCGAGTAAGCGGGATGACGTAGAAAAATAACCTTCGCCCGCCGCCGCGCCCGGTTTACGCCCGGGCGCTGGTCACGCGGTGACGATGCAGCACGGGAGCAGTGCGGCGTCGGTCATGCCGTGGATGATTTTCTTGTCGGGCGGACAGAATGTCGCGAGCGCACCCGACAACTGAGCGCGACCGCCGATCACGAAATAATAAGGGCAGAGTCGGAGGCGTCCGGCCTTGATGGCGGCTGCGACCGGCGCTGAAACTGTCGCCGCCCGCGGGTCGAAGAGCGGATGCTCAAGGCGGCGCGGCTTCTGGTAGGCTTGCAGTACATGAAGATTCGTCGGCGCAAGTGCGATGGCGTGGGCGACACCCGCCTGCCACTCTTCCCGCGAGCAATCACTGCCCAGCACGACACTGCGCGCGCCCCAGGCGGTCTCATGGTAGCCGCTGATCTTAATGATGAGATCACGTTCCTTTTGCGACGCGCCCACGAGGTCGCGCCAATCGTTGAGCGAACGCCCGCCGACACGCGGTCCGTCGAGCACCGCGCCCGGCGGCAACGGCGCCGGATCAATCACCCACGACGGCGGGATCAGCGCCCGCAGCAGTTTCAGCGAGGGACCGCTCAGCGCCTCCGCCCAATAGTCCTGCAACCGGTGATGGTGGAACAGCGCGAGGGTGAGCTTCTCCTCTTGGAAGGGCCGCATCGGTGGCGCAATAGCGACCTCTCCGGCCCGCCAAGATTCGAAAATAAATTTCTCGGTGCGGACGTTCGCGAGGTCGAAGAGTTCGAAGAACCGATAGAGAATATCGATTTTCTCCGGGTTCCCGTCGGAGTCGTAGAACAGCGAGTTCTCCAGCGGGAAAATATCCTCGGGCCGCAGGCAAAAGACCCGCTTGCCCAACAGCTGCAACTGGTGCGCCAGCCACTCCATTTCCGGCCGGTAGGTCCCCGCCTCGTCGCTCACGATGAGTGCAATGAGTGGATTCGGCACACCGGGCCGTAACGCCGTCAGCGACGCGTGAAAATCCCGAATCATCGCGTCGCCGGCGCCGAGGATCGGAGCGGTCGCGCTCCCGTCGGAATACAGCCGATTCAAAAAGGCCGTCAGCCCAATGCCGCCCGGCACGGAGTCCAGTTCAGTGAGCACGAATCCTTCATCCGTCAGCAACAGATCCGGTCGCAACACCGTCGGAAACACCCCGCGATTTTGTGGGTCGCGCGCGTGCTCGACCAGCGCCGCCGGCTTGCCGCGATCCAGATAGTCGGCGACCCACGGCGCGAGGAGCGGCTTGTTCCGGAGGAGATTCTTGCCGGCGACCGAGCGCAGATAGAGCGTCTCCAGGGCTTGGTGAAATTCGAGGCACGCCGCACCGATCGCTTCGAGTTCGGCGACTTGCGCCGGCGTGAGCGGCCACGCTTCAGGCGAAAGCTGCCACGTCTTGTCCTCGAACAAAGGCTGCCCGGCCAGCGAGGAGCGGATGTGTTCGTAGGTCAGGGGCATACCGGGAAGGAGAATGATGAAGGCCCAATCGCTAATGCCTAATATCTAATGCCCAATGACGGAAATTGACCGAAACCTCCGGCGGTGCCATCGGAGTCGCTCGCATCCTTCATTGGTCATTGGTCATTGGTCATTGGTCATTGGTCATTGGTCATTGGTCATTGGTCATTGGTCATTGGTCATTGCGGTGCTCCGCACCGCTCGCACCGCTTACTCCTCCATCTGAATATCCTTGTTGCGATGGCGCGGAGAGCCCGCGCGGAGCCACGCGTTGACAAAACGATCCAGATCACCGTCGAGCACGCCTTGCGTATCGCTCGTGCTGATGCCGGTGCGTAGATCCTTCACCATCTGGTAGGGCTGGAGAACGTAACTGCGAATCTGCGCACCGAAGCCGATTTCACCTTTTTCGCCGTAGAAACGATCCATCTCCGCGCGCTGCTCATCCTGCCGTCGTTCGTAGATGCGGGCTTTCAGGACAACCATCGCGGTGGCCTTGTTCTTGATTTGCGAACGCTCGTTTTGGCAGACGACCACGATGCCCGTCGGCGCGTGCGTCAGTCGAACGGCAGAGTCGGTGGTATTAACGCCCTGACCACCCTTACCGGACGAACGGTAAACGTCGACGCGAAGATCGTCCTCCTTGATCTCCACATCGATGTCTTCCGTGATCTCGGCGACGACGTCGATCGCGCAAAACGACGTATGCCGGCGCTTGTTCGAATCGAACGGACTGATCCGGACGAGACGGTGCACCCCGCGCTCGGCCTTCGCGTAACCATAGGCATTTTCGCCCTTGATGAGGACCGTGGCTTTGCTGATGCCGGCAGTGTCGCCCGGCTGCACATCCATGAGTTCGACGGAGAAATTCCGCCGCTCCGCCCAGCGCGAATACATCCGAAAGAGAATATCCGCCCAGTCGTTCGACTCCGTGCCGCCCGCCCCGGCCTGAATCGAGAAAATGGCGTTGTTGCGGTCGAACTGCCCGGTGAGGAAGGACGCGATCTCCAGTTCGTCCAACGCCGTCGTGAGCGCCGCGAGCGTGCCCTTGAGTTCGAGATCGTAGGCCTCCTGGGCGGCGATGTCTTCGCCCGCCATGAGCTCCAGCATTACGCCGATGTCGTCGATTTTCTTTTGAAAAGCGACGACCGGGAGCACGGATTTCTTCAAGCCGTTGAGCTTGCCGATGTGTTTTTGGGCCCGCTCATTGCTGGTCCAGAAATCCGGTGCGCCCATCTGGGCGTCCATGGCCTCTATTTCACGTAACTTTTGATCGCAGTCAAAGAAACCTCCAGAGATGCCCCGAGCGCTTCTTGATGGATTCGATTTGGTTTAGATTTTCAGTGGAGAGCATGGTGCCGA
>CAMATV010000262.1 GCA_945861235.1 Opitutus sp. GAS368 | reverse complement strand
GCAAAGGGCCGTCGCGTCACGAAAGCGACTGACCCGATGAACCGCCTCTATGTGGCGGAGAGTGCGTTTACGCTCACCGGCAGCATGGCCGACCACCGACTGCGCCTCGCGACGAGCCACATGTTGGCCTTGGCCGCAGCGATCGGGGGCAAGGCCCTCGGTACCGACATTCTCAAGCCCCTCACGGAGGGACTCGAAGCCTTCGTCAGTCAGAAGTGGGTCGATGAATGCGCTCAAGATCTGGTCGACCACAAGGGTGAGTCTCTCGTGGTCGCCGGCGCGCATCTCCCGCCGCAGGTCCACGCCATCGCCTACGCGATCAACGCGCTGCTCGGCAATATCGGAAAGACGATTGATTTCGTGGCCGTCGAAGCATCGTCCGCCGCTACCCTTTCCGACCTCGCCGGTGCGATCAAAGCCGGTGCGGTCAAGACGCTGGTGATTCTCGGGGGCAACCCGGTTTACAACGCTCCGGTCGATCTCGACTGGGCTAAGTTGCAGGCTTCGGTTGCAGATGTGATTCGGCTGGGCTACGCGGCCGACGAAACGTCCGCACTCGCCGGCACGACCTTGGCCTCCGCCCACTACCTTGAGTCGTGGGGCGACGCTCGCACCGCCGACGGCACCGTGGTGCCGGTGCAGCCGATGATTTTGCCGCTCTTCGGTGGGATCACCCAACTGGAAGTCCTCGCCCGGATCGCGGGCGAAGCCAATGCGGATGGTTACGCGCTGGTGAGCGAGACGATTGCGGCGCTGGCGGGCGGCGATGCCGAAAAGGCGATGCGCCGTTTCCTTCACGATGGACTCCTCGAAGGCTCGGCGTTCAAGAAAGTATCGGTTTCGTTTGATCAGCGCGGTGCCCAGGTCTTGTTCCGTGATGAACCGAAGAAGCTCGAGGCGTTCTCACTGAAGAACCTCGAAGTCCGCTTCGTGACCGACCACAAAATGGATGACGGTCGTTTCAATAATAACGGCTGGCTCCAAGAGTGCCCGGATCCGATTACGAAGATCTCGTGGGACAATGCCATTCTGGTGAGCCCGAAGCTCGGCAAGGAACTCGGGATCGCCCCTCAAGGCTCAGCACTCCAGATCGCGCGCGTGGAGGAAAACGAATTTACGATCGGCAAGGAAAACGGTCGCGTCTACGAACTCACCGTGGGCGGTCGCAAGATCAAGGGCCCGCTGCACATCCAGCCAGGTCTCTCCAACTATACGGTGGTCGTGCCGCTTGGCTACGGCCGCATCGCAACCGGCCACGTGGGCAAAGGCGCTGGTTTCAACGCCTACCCGATCCGCACGGTCGCGAACCAAGACGTCGCCACGGGTGGCACGCTCGCCGACACCGGCACGCGACTCCTCCTCGCCAATACCCAGGAACACTGGTCGATGGAAGGCCGCGATATCATTCGCGAGGCCAATTTCGACGAGTATAAGAAGAATCCCGGCTACGTTGACGATATCGGCATGGAGTCGCACTCGCCCGCGATCTACGGCGCGCAAAATACCCCGGCGAACGACAACAAGCTCTCCCGCGAGGATCGCGCTAAGCAGGCCCAAACCCGCGCCAAGGAAATCCCCCGCGGCGGCTCGATGTATACGACGCCGAAGTTCGACGGGCAGCACCAGTGGGGCATGTCGATCGATCTCAACACCTGCATCGGTTGCAACGCCTGTGTTGTGGCGTGTCAGGCCGAGAATAACATTCCGATCGTGGGCAAGGACCAAGTGATGCGGGGCCGTGAGATGCATTGGATTCGTCTCGACCGCTACTATTCCGACGGCAAGGCCGAAGGCGGGGCCTTCGGTGGTGAAGGCAATCGCGAGATCCCCGAGGATCCGCAAGTCTCCCTCCAGCCGGTCGCCTGTGCGCAGTGCGAACTCGCACCGTGCGAAGTCGTCTGCCCCGTCAATGCCACCGTGCACGACGAAGAAGGCCTCAATACGATGGCTTACAACCGTTGCATCGGCACGCGTTACTGCGCGAACAATTGCCCCTATAAGGTTCGCCGTTTTAATTTCTTCGACTTCAATCTGCGCCAACTCGACAGCCTTTACCTCGGTCAACTCGGACCGAAGGGTATGCCGGAGTTGGTCAAGATGGTGAAGAATCCCGAAGTCACCGTCCGCATGCGCGGCGTGATGGAGAAATGCACCTATTGCGTCCAACGTATCCAGAATGGGAAGATCCAGCACAAGGTCGCCATGGCCCAGGCCGGCAGGCCCGGTGACGTCGTCGTCCCCGACGGTACGATCAAAACTGCGTGCCAACAGGTGTGCCCAGTCGAAGCCATCGAATTTGGCAATATTGACGATCCGACCAGCAAGGTTTCCCGGGCGAAGGCCTTGGAGCAGGACTATTCGCTGCTCGGTTATCTCAATATTCGCCCCCGCACCACGTATCTCGGCAAGCTCCGCAATCCGAATCCGAAGATGCCCGATTACCAAGCGCTGCCGCTCAGTCGCGTCGAATATAACAATAAGAATCACCCTCCCTCCGATCACGGTCACGGTGGGCATGGCCACGACAGCCACGCGCCCGCGGCTCCGAAGACGGAGAAAAAACTCAGCGTGATCGACGCCGGGAAAACGTTCGGAGGACTTAGCTAATGGCCCACGCCAACCACGCCGACACTGCGGCCCCCGCGATCTTGCAGGAGGTCAAACCTGCGTTGCTCCCCCGTGCGATCCTCATTTCCAATAACCGGAGCTTTTCTTGGATTACGGAAAAAATCTGCGGTATCATCGAAGGTAAAACGCCCACCTGGTGGTGGGTCTGCTTCGCCCTCGCGTGCTTCGTCGCGTCCTTCACCGTCGCGGGAATCGCTTACCTGATCGCCACCGGTGTCGGCGTCTGGGGCCACGCCAATCCCGTCAATTGGGCTTGGGACATCGTCAACTTCGTCTTCTGGATCGGTATCGGCCACGCCGGTACCTTAATCTCCGCCATCTTGTGCCTGCTGCGGCAGAAATGGCGCACCTCGATCAATCGCGCTGCCGAGGCCATGACGATCTTCGCCGTGGTTTGCGCCGCGATCTTCCCGGTCTTTCACGTCGGCCGCGTTTGGTATGCGTGGTACCTGTTCCCGATCCCCAACTCGAACATCATCTGGCAGAACTTCCGCTCGCCCCTTGAGTGGGACGTGTTCGCTGTCTCGACCTACGGCACGGTCTCGGTGTTGTTCTGGTATGTCGGTCTGTTGCCCGACCTCGCCGTGCTTCGCGACCGGTTCTACTCCTCCGGCAACAATCTCCGCTCGGCTCTTTACGGATTCTTCGCTCTCGGATGGCGCGGTTCGAACCGCCACTGGAGCAACTACGAGATGGCTTATTTGATCCTCGCCGGCATTTCGACTCCCCTCGTTCTTTCGGTGCATACGATCGTCTCGTTCGACTTCGCGGTCTCGCTGCTCCCTGGCTGGCACACGACCATCTTCCCGCCGTATTTCGTCGCGGGTGCTATTTTCTCCGGTTTCGGGATGGTGCTCACGCTGATGCTTCCGCTGCGCGCCGTCTACAAGTTGGAGGATCTCATTACGCAGTATCACATCGACTGCATGTGCAAGATCACCTTGGCGACCGGCACGATCGTCGGCTACGCCTACGCGATGGAGTTCTTTATCGCGTGGTACAGCGCGAATCCGTATGAGGGCTTCGCCTTTATCAACCGTGCCTTCGGCCACTACGCGTGGGCTTACTGGATCATGATTTCGTGCAATGTCATCACGCCGCAGTTCTTCTGGTTCAAGGCCGTGCGCAATAACACGTCCTTCGTCTGGATTCTCTCAATCTTCGTCAACGTCGGCATGTGGTTCGAGCGCTTCGTGATCATCGTGACCTCCCTTGCCCGTGACTTCCTGCCGTCGAGCTGGGGCTACTATTCTCCGAGCATCGTGGAAATCTTCACCTTTTTCGGCACCTTCGGCGTCTTCTCGGTGCTGTTCCTCCTCTTTATCCGCTTCCTCCCCATCATGCCGATGGCAGAGCTCAAGGCGGTCACGCCGCAGGCCGATGTGCATGGCGGCGGCGCTCACCACTAAGTTTCACGCCCATGGCTGCACCATCCTACGGCTTGATTGCCACCTTCGATACCACGCCTGATCTCTATCATGCGGCGGAAAAAGTGCGCGATGCCGGTTACCGTAACTGGGACTGCATTACGCCGTTCCCCGTGCATGGACTCGACAAGGCGATGGGCCTCCCACGTTCCATCGTTCCGCGCATTTCGCTCGCGGGCGGTATCATCGGTTTTTGTACCGGTATGTCGATGATCTGGTGGACGGGCGCGGTGGACTATCAGCTCATCGTCGGCGGCAAACCTCTTTTCAGTCCCATGTTTGCTTTTCCCGTGAGCTATGAGCTCACAATTCTCTTCACCGCGTTTGCGACCATCGGCGGCATGTTGTTCCTCAACGGCCTGCCCATGCACTATCACGCGGTGCTGAAATACGAGCACATCCGCCGCGGCATGGATGATCAGTTTTTTATCGTCATTGAGACGCGCGATCCGCGCTTCAATTTCGCCAACACCAAGGCCCTGCTTGAAAAAGCCGGCGGGAAAAACATCTCCGAACTCGAGGCCTGAGCCATGCGCAACGTCTACCTCGTCACCGCATTCGTCGGCGTGCTCATTGTGTCCATTTTTGGATTCCGGGGCACGAAGTTCACTTCGCCCCCGATCGAAGTATTTCCGGAATGGGCCTTTCCGGGTATGAAAATTCAGCCGAAACCTCGGGCGCAGGGTGCCTCGGACTTTTTCGCCGACGGACGCGCCGATCGTCCGCCAGTCGAGCACGCGGTCATGCGCGGGATGCTGCGGGAAGACGACCACCTCAATCGGGGTAAGGATGCAACCGGCACCTTTGCCCGCGGATTCCCCGCCGCACTTTCAGTCCCGGTTGACCTCACGTTCCTCCAACGCGGCAAGGATCGTTACGAGATTTATTGTGCGCCCTGCCATAGTGCCGTGGGTGATGGTGCCGGCATCACGAAACAATATGGGATGGGTGCAACGCCCACCTTCCATGACGATCGGCTCCGGAAGATGCCCGAAGGTGAAATTTATAACACGATCACCGTTGGTTCACCCAACAAAAACATGCAGTCCTACGCCGACAAACTGGCCCCGGAGGATCGCTGGGCGGTCGTCGCCTACGTCCGTGCTCTGCAACGCGCGCAGCAGGGTGTCGTCGCCGACGTCACCGACGCCGCCGGTAAACAAACCCTCG
>CAMATV010000261.1 GCA_945861235.1 Opitutus sp. GAS368 | reverse complement strand
ATGAGCGAGCCAACACCCACCGCGGCTCCCGCCGCACCCTCCGGATTCGCGATCCAAAAAAAGCGGCTGCGCCTACTCGGGTTAACGGTGGATGATACGATCAAAGCCTTTTTCGGGGGCAATGCGATCGTGGCGATCGTAGTACTGACCCTCATCACCTTTTTCCTGATGCGGGAGGGGCTCGGTTTTTTTGCCCAAAACAATCAGAGTCTGCAGGTTTACCGACAGGCTGGGCTGGAGTATGTGGATTTCATCCGCGCACAGGTGGACGACCACACCGCCCTCACCCGCTATCTTTCCGATTTGCGACTGCGGCAGCTCACCGCGTTGACCGAAGGACGGAAGCTGTCGCTCGACGAGGCCAACGCGGCGCTCGCGAAGTTCGACGAATTTTCCGACACGTTTTCTGGCACAGTCGATCCCGTGCGGAGCCTATTGTCGGACCTCACCGAGCAAGCGACTGCAATCAAAACCAAGTTCATTGTTACCGGAGACAAAAAAGAAGAGCGTGCGCAGTTGCTGGCGGAAGGTAAATCCGCCGAGGCGGCCGGAGTCAAAATCGAGGAAACGGATTTTGCGGCGGAGTTGAAACCGCTGCTGGCGACGCTGCCGGCTTTCAAGGAGGCCAATCGGGAGTTTAGGCGAGTCTTGACGGCGAGTCTGGAGCGAGCGCCCGTGCTGCCGACGCCGGAACTCGTCGCGCGGATGGAGCGCCTGAAACAATTGACGCAAGACTACCTCGCGAGTTTGCCGGCCGTCGAGCGCAGCTTGGAGACGTGGGACTACACGCTGCCCATTCCCGCGTGGAAGACCGTATCGTCATTTGTGTTTGGCCGGCAGTGGCTGACGGCGAGTTTCTGGCAGGATTGGTATGGCGTGATCCCGCTGTTCGTCGGCTCGCTGATGGTCTCGATCGTGGCCTTGACCTTGGCCGTGCCGCTGGGCGTGGGCGCCGCGATTTACATCAACCAAATCGCGTCGTTGCGGGAACAACGCGTCATCAAGCCCTGCATCGAATTTATCTCGGCGATCCCCTCGGTGGTGTTGGGTTTTTTCGGGATCGCCGTCCTCGGCCAGGCGCTACGGGCACTCTCGCAGCTCTCCTGGCTGTCGTGGGTGCCGGGCTTCCCCTACAGTGAGCGGCTGAACATTCTCACGGCCGGCTGTCTGCTCGCGCTCATCGCGGTGCCGACGATTTTCACGCTCGCCGAAGATGCCCTGAACAACGTGCCGCGGGCTCTGAAGGAGGCGTCATTTGCGCTGGGGGCCTCGCGTTTACAGACCATCGTAAGGATCATTGTGCCCGCATCGCTTTCCGGCATTATTTCCGCCGTGCTCTTGGGGCTGGGACGGGTGGTCGGCGAGACGATGGTGGTGCTGCTCTGTGCAGGTAACCGGATCGCCATTCCTGATTTTACGGACGGCCTTTCGGTGGTGACCCAACCCGTGCACACCATGACAGGTATCATCGCTCAGGAAATGGGTGAGGTGGTGCGGGGCAGTATTCACTATCGGGCACTCTTCGTGGTGGGTCTCGTGCTGTTTGTCCTCTCTCTGATTATCAACTACGCGGCGCAAAAAATCGTCCGCAAGTATCGGATTTCCATCGGCTGAACTATGAGCGCGCCCGCCGCCCATCTTTTTCAGAGCCAACCCAACGCCGCCCGCCGCTCGGAACGCGCGACGTTCTGGCTGTTTCGCGCCGCGACTTATCTGGTGCTCGCGTGCGGTCTGGGCGTGTTCGGGACGATCTTCTTCAAGGGCGCGGGCACGGTGTTCAAGGCCGAGGCGCCGTTCATTAACACGACCTTTTTTACGGACGCGCCTGAGTCGCTCTACGTTTTCGAATTCGAGGGGAAAAAATATGAAATGGGCGACCGTGAGTTTCGCGCCTTTAAGAAAAAACATCCGGCGGCGGCCACGGTGAAGTCCGAGAGTTATGTCTATTCGGCTGGTGGAATTTTTCCATGTATCGTCGGGACGGTCTTGTTGGTGGTAGGCTCGATGACCATCGCGCTCGTGCTCGGCGTGTGCGCGGCGATTTACCTCAACGAATACGCGCGGGACGGTCTGTTTATCCGTTTTGTGCGGCTCGCCATTTTGAATCTGGCCGGCGTGCCCTCAATCGTCTTCGGCCTCTTTGGTTTTGGCATGTTCGTGATTTATTTTGGCTGGAATGTCTCGCTGATCGCCGGCTGGTTCACGCTCGCGTTTATGGTGCTCCCGGTGGTGATCACGGCCAGCGAAGAGTCCCTGAAGGCGGTGCCCAAGGGATTTCGCGAAGGCTCCCTCGCACTCGGGGCGACGAAGTGGCAGACGATTCGACAGAATGTGGTGCCTTATGCGCTGCCGGGAATTCTGACATCGTCGATCCTCGGCATCGCGCGGGTGGCTGGGGAAACGGCGCCCATCATGTTCACCGCCGCGTATGTCGTGCGCGACAAGCTGCCATGGGACGTCGACAAAGCTGGCGACTTCTTTTTTCAGGGTGTGATGGCGCTGCCTTATCACATTTATGTCGTGAGCTCGAAGATTCCGCAGAACGACTATACGGAACGCGTACAATACGGCACGGCCTTTGTCTTCCTTTTGGTCGTGGCCTTCATCGCCGCGAGTTCGATCATTCTCCGCAATAAGCTTCGCAGCCGCTACAAATGGTGATCGCCGACCCCATGCTCATGGACACACCTTCTTCCGCCCCCGCCAAGTCCTCGGCGTACAAACCCGCCGTTCGCCTCTCGCCCGCATCCGTGCCCTTGGCCGCCGCGCCCGGTGCTGCGGCTGCGCCGATTGGCGAGACCCTCGTGGATATTTCCCACTTGGATTTTTTCTACAACACGTCGCAGGCGCTGCACGACATCAACCTGAAGATCGAGGCAAAGAATGTCACCGCGTTCATCGGTCCTTCCGGTTGCGGCAAGTCCACGCTCCTGCGGTGCTTGAATCGGATGAACGACTTGATCGACGGCACGCGCGTCGCCCGCGGCACGATTAAGATCCATGGTGTGGACATCTACCAGCCCGACGTCGATGTGATCGAATTGCGCAAGCGGGTGGGCATGGTGTTTCAGAAATCGAATCCCTTTCCCAAATCGATCTACGAGAATATCACCTTTGGCCTGCGCCTGCAGGGGATGAATGACCCCGCGAAGCTCGACGAAATCGTGGAGAAATCCCTGCGCGGTGCCGCCCTCTGGGACGAAGTGAAGGATCGTCTCGGCGCCAGCGGCATGGGCCTGTCCGGTGGTCAACAACAGCGCCTGTGCATCGCCCGCGCCATCGCCGTGGAGCCCGAAGTGATCTTGATGGACGAGCCGTGCTCGGCGCTCGATCCGGTGGCGACGGCCAAAGTCGAGGAGCTGATTCAAGAGCTGCGCTCGCGCTTCACGATCATCATCGTGACGCACAACATGCAGCAGGCGGCGCGTTGCTCGGACAAGACGGCGTTTTTCTATCTCGGTAAACTTATCGAGTTTGCCGACACCCGCGACATCTTTACCAAGCCGGCCAATGCCCAGACTGAAGCGTATGTCTCCGGTCGCTTCGGCTGATTTCTTTATCCCATGACGCACTACAGCCAAGAAATGACCCACCTCAAGGAGAGCCTGCTTGCGATGGCGAGCCATGCGGAATCCGCCGTCGCCCGGGCGATGCGCGCCCTTGTGGAGCGGGACGATGCGCTGGCCCTGCAGGTGCAGGCGGATGACAACATCCTCGATCAATTCGAAATCGAGATCGATGACACGGCGCTTCACTTGCTCGCCAAGGCGCCGCTCGCGACCGAGCTCCGGCTGATTACCGTGGCGATGAAGATCTCGGGAAATCTTGAGCGGGTGGGGGACGAAGCTGTCACCATGGCGCGGCGGGCCATGGTGCTGGGCTCCGAGCCGCAACTGAAAGCGTATATTGACCTGCCCCGGATGGCCCAAATGTCGCTGGAAATGTTGCGCGATGCGATCACCGCGTTTGTGAGCCGAGATCCGGAAAAGGCGCGGGCAGTGATTCCGCGTGACCACGAAGTTGATGACCTCAACCGGCAACTCCACCGCGAACTTTCGAGTTTTATGGTGGAGAGCCCGGCGACGATTACGCGTTGTCTCAATCTGATGGTGATTTCAAAAGCGATCGAGCGCATTGCCGACCATGCGACGAGTATCGCCGAAGAAGTCGTCTACCTTTACGAAGCGAAAGATATCCGGCACTCCGGACAAAAAAATCATGAAACCGAAAATTCTGGTCGTTGACGACGAACCCGATGCACTTGAAGTGCTCGGCTTCAAACTGAAGGAAGCGGGCTACCTGCCGATTTTCGCCAAGGACGGAGCGCGCGCCATCATCGCGGCACGGGATGAGCGGCCGGCACTCATCGTGCTCGACCTCATGTTGCCCGAAGTCGACGGCCTCGAGGTGTGCAAGATTCTCCGGCGCGATTTGGCGACGTCGATGATTCCGATCATTATGTTGACGGCGAAGGCCGCAGAGATGGATCGGGTGATCGGGCTCGAACTGGGCGCTGATGACTACGTCACCAAACCCTTCAGTCCGCGGGAATTAGTTTTGCGCATCAAGAAACTCTTGGCCCGCGTGAAGGCCTCGGACGAGCCGGTGGCTCAATTGCGTTTCGACGAACTGGAAATCGATGTGCCGCGCCACGCGGTGACGATTTCGGGCAAACCGCTCGTGCTGACCGCCACGGAATTCAAACTGCTCGAACTGCTCGCCCGCCGCCGCGGGCGGGTGCAGACGCGGGACCGTTTACTGCAGGATGTGTGGGGCTACGACAATCCGATCGAGAGCCGAACGGTGGACACCCACATGCGCCGCTTGCGCGAGAAGCTCGGCGAGACGGCTCGGTTCCTCGAAACCATCCGCGGCGTGGGCTACCGGTTCGTGGCTCTAGACTGAGCGCCGGTGCGTGTTGCAGATGAGACGAACACCGGTTTTTTGCGGGAGACAGCTGGCAGCAAATCGCCCGCAAGCAGGCTCCTGCCTCCAAGCAAACAAGGCGACGATTGAACGCGAATTGGACTACGCGCCGGGCGGTCGTCGCTTGAACACCTGAGGCTGGGCGCGTTGACCTCCGGACGTTTTTGCGTTGCCGATACTTTCCACGTGAGCATCCGCGAATTTTTTCTCCTAGCGGCTTTCGCCGCAGCCGCCTTCGCCGCCTGGCGGCTTTGGACGCGTTTACGCACCGCTCAGCGGCGTCATCAAGCCACCTTGACCGAGCTGCGCGGCAC
>CAMATV010000260.1 GCA_945861235.1 Opitutus sp. GAS368 | reverse complement strand
TACATTTTTAAGAGTGAGACTATCGAGGAGATCAATTCGGTCGACGTGAACACGTTCCTGAAGGAGCAGCTCTCGATGAACACCGCCAGTTCGTCGCAAAGCATCGTCCAGCCTGTGGCCGGCGGCAACGGCAACCTCATCAGCGACATCGACCTGCGCGGCATGGGCAGCTCCCGCACGCTCGTCTTGATCAACGGCCGCCGGGCGGCACCGGCGCAGAACAGGGGCGCCTTCGGTCAGGTGGACCTCAATACGATTCCGCTCAGCGCGATTGAACAGATCATCGTCCTGCCGGGCGGCGCGTCCGCGATTTACGGCGGCGCCGCCTCCGGCGGGGTGATCAACGTCGTCCTCAAGAAAAACTACACGGGTGGCGCTATCGCGATGACCTATGGCGACGTCTTCCAAGGTTCCTCCCGCACCCGGAGCGGCGACGCCACACTGGGCTTTTCCCTCGGCGCCAAGACCCACGTGATGCTGACGGCCAATTACAAGGACCGCATTCCCCTCACGATCGGCGACCGTCTCTACATCCGGGACTATGACGCCCGGGTCATGGCCAATGTCCCCAACGGCGCGACGGGCAGCCGCTGGACGGCCACTTCCCCTTATCCCGGGGCCACGCCCAATATCATCCTGAATCCCGCTGCGTTCAACGGTTACACCAATCCGAGCAACGCCTCTCTCCTCCTCAAGAACGGTACCTCGCTCAACTCGACCCGGACGTACATTCCGGCCGGCACGGGGCCCGGGGCAAACCTCTCCGCTGCGCTGGTCGCCAACGCTGGTAGCTTGAACTTTAACGCGGCGCCAACCCTTTACCGCGGCCTCAATTCCCCGCTCGGCAGCGCGCCTCTGAGCCGGGCCTTCCGGGTTGCGGTCGACCGCGAACTGACCTCCAGCCTCCAGGCCTTCACGGAGGTCAGCTTCTCGAACACCACAGGGAACAACTATTCCGACCCGTTCGCGGCGACCTACACCGTGCCGGGCAACGCGCCCACCAATCCCTTTCGCCAAAATGTCTTTATCAACTTCCCGCGCCTCACCAAAACGCCGAACATTTCCACGAGTAAAACCCTTAACCTCTCGGTCGGCCTCGTGGCCAACATCGGGGCCGGCTGGCGCGGCCAGACCTCCTACACTTGGTCGCGCAGCACCTTCTCCTACCGGGCGTTTCTCGACGATCCCACGGCAATGATCACCGACCTGAACAGCGGCGCCTTGAATCCCTTTGTCGATACGGTGGCCTTCCCCCTGAATGTCGCGGCCAACCTCGCCACCTACGATTATGCCGGTAACAGTCTGATGAATACCGTTGACCTGCATGCCTCGGGCCCCGTGCCGTTTCTGGGCGGGTTGACTCCCATCCTCACGATCGGCCTCGAGCATCGCAAGGAAGGCAGCGATGATCACACGGGCCGCCGCCGATTCCCGCGCACGCCCAGCGCGGACAACGACATCCTCTACTTTGGCCAGGCGCAGGCCGTGGACTCCGCGTATGCCGAGACCACGATCCCGTTCGTCAAAAAGGAGAACGCCCGGACCATGCTGCGTGCCTTCGATTTGCAGCTTGCCGCCCGCGCAGAACTTTACCGCGCGGGCATCAGCACGGCCTCCCAGACCACCTTCCGGAACAATTCCGCCGCCAACACCGCCAGCGGGGCGCTGGGTTACCATAAGGAACGGGAGATTTTTCAGACGAGCCCGCTGGCCGGTTTGAAATACCAGCCGTTCAGGGAGCTGACCTTTCGCGCTTCCTATAACGAGGCGTTCGTCCCGCCGAGCATCGCTCAGCTCACTGGCGGCGGCGCGCAAGGCGTGGGGCCGGTGATTGTTGATTCCAAAACCGGCTCGAGTTACCGGGTCAATGTCGCCTCCGGCGGCAACCCGAACCTGAAACCCCAAATCTCGGCCACCCGCAGCTTTGGCGTGATTTGGGAGCCAAAATCGGAGGTTCTGAAGGGCTTCCGGTTCAATTTCGAGCGGTTTGAAATCCAGCAAAAGGACTCCATCGCCACGCTGAGCGCCCAGGAGATGGTCGACATCGAGGGGCTGCCCGCCGTGGCCGGACGGATCGTTCGCGATCCCACGACCAAGCTCATCACCAACCTCGATCTCACCGCCTTAAATTATGCCGAAAATGTAAGCAGCGGTTATGACGTGTCCGCCGCCTACCGGAAGAACACCTCCGCCGGCGTGTTTAACTTCAATGCAGGCGGCACAGTCATGCAGATCTACGAGCGATCCACGGCGGGCGGCGAGCTGGCGTCCTACTTGGGCTTCGTCAATCGCAGCGGTGTTGCCAAGCACAAAGCCAACGCCGGGTTGAATTGGTCGCGCCACGGTTGGAGGCTGAGCTGGAACACGATTTACTTCGGCAGCTATCAGCAAAACGGCGCGCCTGGCGATCCCCTGGGCGCGGCCCGGTTCGTCGTGACGATGGGGGGGACAACCATCCCCGCCCAGCAAAGCCACAGCTTCCGCGCTAGCTACGACTTCGGCCGGAAGGAGGACCGCTCCCGCCTGCTGGCCGGAATGAGCGTCACGCTTGGCATCAACAATGTCTTCGACCGGGCGCCAGCCTTCGACCCTTACTACGGTAACTTCATGAGCAGCCCCTATCTCTCCCAGAGCGGCCGCGAATGGTGGCTGCGCGTGAAAAAGACCTTTTGATCCCCGCCGTCCCGAGTCGCGCCATCGAACCCTTAACCCTCCCCGATCATGTCTCATTTCCCCTGGTTTGTCCTGCTGCTCTGTTTTTCGGTTGCGGTCCCCCGCCCCGTTTCCGGCGCCGCCTTGGTGAAACCGAATATCGTGATCGTGATGGTCGATGATCAGGGCTACGGCGATCTCTCCGTGCACGGCAACCCCGTGCTCAAGACCCCGCACATGGACCGGCTCCACGCGGAGAGCATTCGCTTCACAGACTTCCACGTGGCCCCGATGTGCACGCCGACGCGCGGGCAGCTCATGACCGGCGTCGATGCGCTCCGCAACGGGGCGATGAACGTCAGCAGCGGCCGCACGAATCTGCGCCGCGATTTCCCGACGATGCCCGAAATATTCGCCGCCGCCGACTACCGCACCGGAATGTTCGGCAAATGGCACCTCGGCGACAACTACCCCTACCGCCCGCAGGACCGCGGTTTTCAGGAATCGATCTGGTATCAGTCGTCGAGCATCCCTTCCGCCGCCGGCTACTTTAACAACGACTATTTCGACGACGTCTACCAACACAACGGCGTCAACCGGAAGTACGAGGGCTACACCACCGACGTGTTCTTCCGCGAGGCGCAGACGTGGATGAAGCAACAGGCGGCCCGCCACGAACCGTTCTTCTGTTACCTGCCACTCGCCGCCGCCCACGGTCCGTTCTTTGTACCCGATCGTTATCGCGAACCCTACCGCCAGCAACCACCGCGCATCGCGAGCTTCTTCGCGATGATCGCCAACATCGACGAAAACCTCGGGCGGCTCGATGCCTTCCTCCGCGAAAACGGGCTGCACGAGAATACCATTCTCATTTTCATGACCGACAACGGCACCGCCACCGGCGACCCCGTCTTCAACGCCGGCATGCGCGATAAAAAAATCGGGCTCTACGACGGCGGGCATCGCGTGCCGTTTTTCATCCGCTGGCCCGCGGGAAAACTGCGCGCGGTCGGCGACGTCGCCGCCCTGACGCAGGTGCAGGACGTTCTCCCCACCCTCCTCGAACTCTGCGGCGTCGCGAAGCCCGCTGCGGCCAAGTTCGACGGCACGAGCCTAGCCGGCCTCCTGCGTGATCCCGCCGCGAGACTGCCCGATCGGAAACTCACGATTCAGTTCTCCCGCATGAACGACTCGCGCCCAAAGCCGGGCGATGCCGTCGTGCTGTGGAAACGCTGGCGCCTCGTCGCCAACAACGAACTCTATGACCTCGCGACCGACCCCGCGCAGGAGCGCAACGTCATTGCGCAATTCCCGGAGGTAGCGACCGCGTTGCGCGCCCACTATGCGACGTGGTGGGCCGGAGTCGAACCGCGCCTGCTCGAGATCAGCCCGATCCACCTCGGTTCGGCCCGCGCCAATCCCGTCCAACTGTCCCCGTGCGATTGGGTGGATGTGTTCTTCGATCAACAGAACCAAGTGCGCCGAACGAAAAAGAACGGCGCGTGGTCGCTCTTCGTCGAACACGCCGGCGACTACGAAATTTCTCTGCGCCGCTGGCCCCTCGAAGCCGATGCGCCGATCGCCGCCGCCATGCCCGCCTTCCCAGGGGTGGATGGTGGCTTTGCCGCCGGCGATGCCTTTCCCGTCGCAAGCGCCGACCTGAAATTCGGCGCGGAGCTGCGACAGCAAGCCGTCACGGCCGAGGACAAGGCGGTGAACTTCCGCGTCACCTTGCCGCGCGGCCCGCTCGCCCTGCAGACGTGGTTTCGCGACGCCGCCGGCCAGGAAATCGCGGGCGCCTATTACGTCTACGTCCGCGCGCTGCGTCCCGGAAAGTAATTTGCGCCGAGCAACCACCCTTTTTACCTTACGCCCGCCCAAGCCTTCCGCCTCACCGCCAATGGTTCTCCCCTTCACTCCGCTCCACGTCCTGCCACCCGCTTTCCCGAACTACAGCGCCATGACCCATTCAAAATTCCGTCTCTACGTCACCCTTTTCGCCGCCGCCCTGTCCTCCGCCCACGCCGCCCACCTCACACTGCGTCAGGACGCCGCCACGCACACGATCTCCGTGTATCGTGACAACGTCGTCGCACCCATCCTCACGCAGAACGCGAAACCCGATTTTCGCCCCTATCTGCACCCCATCGTCTCGCCCGATGGCAAGAGTGTGCTCACTGAGTTCAGCCCCGGCCACCACAAGCACCAGACCGGCATCTACTGGGGCCTCACGCGCGTCAACGGCCGCGACTATTTCCACAATCCCGCCAATGGCTACTGGCGCCGCGTATCTAGCGATATAATCGCCGAGCACGGCAGCACGGTGAAATGGTCCACCCTCTACCATATGCTCGACGCCGCCGGCCAGCCGATCATGGCGGAGACACAAACCTGGACCATGCGCGACAGCGGTGACCGTTACCTCCTCGATCTTGAATGGAAGGGCGAGGGTCTCGTCGATATTACCGTCGCGAAATATGAATACGGCGGGCTCTTCGTCCGCATGCCCTGGCGCGCCGGCATGGAGGGCGCCGTCGTCAACAGCAACCGCCAGCAGAACAAGCGGGCCACCGGCGAGCGCGCGCTCTGGGT
>CAMATV010000259.1 GCA_945861235.1 Opitutus sp. GAS368 | reverse complement strand
AAACTCGGCTTGATCTTGATGAGATTAACCGTCCCGCCGGGATTGGAGATACCGGCAAACACGGCGTTGGGGCCCTTCACAATTTCGATGCGGTCCACGTCGTAAAGCGTCAGACCGGAACCGGCCGGCAGGCCGTTCACGAATTGGGGGCCCGTGTAGCCGCGAATCAAAATCATAGTCTCGTCCTTGACCTGCAGGGCCACGGAACTCGCTCCACGCAGTACATCCACCAACTGATTGCCGGCCTGGTCCGCGATGAGTTCTTGAGAAACAATGCTGATATTGAGCGGGGTATCCTTGATGAGCCCGGCGGTGCCCGTGCCCGTGACGGATGCGCCCGCGCGGTAACCATAATCTTGCGGACTGCGCACTTCGAAGGGGCTCATCACGACCTGGGCGGATGTGCCCAGCGCGGCTCCCGAAGGCGTGCCCTGTCCGCTTAGACCGACCGCACCGGTCGCAAACAGCGGAAGGAGACGAAGAATGATGAAACGAACACGAAACGATGAAGACATGGAAAAGGAAATAGGGGACACGGTGAGTGTTCGGCGAGGAAAAGTAATTCGAGTCCGCCGGCGGACCCGTTATTTTAAGTCGCGTTCACGATGGAGAAATCGCCCGCAAGCAGGCTCCTACCTCCCGGTCAGTTGGGCTCGTCACATTGAACACGAATGGGAATGAGGCGGGTGGACGTTTAGGCAGGCAGTCGACGTCAGCTTGACGGGTATGACTCAACAAGCTCGCCGCGGCGGCAGTAAAAAGCCGCCCAGATTGCTCCGGACGGCTTGAGTCTTGTAGGGGCGTCGACGAGCGGCACCCCTAGGTTTGAGTCGCGTTAAACCTTCTTCGAGGCCTCGTCGAGGATGTCGCCGAGGTTCATCATGTCGTTGCCCGCGCTGCGGTTCAACGCCTCGTAGGCGGTCGTCTCGGCGGCGAGCTGCTCGGAAGAGTAGTTCGCGGCCTTGATCGAAAGCCCCAAGCGACGCTCTTCGCGGTCGATCTTGATGACACGTGCGCTGACGACTTGGCCGGACTTGAGCACGTCCTTGATCTTGTCGATGCGCTCCTCGCTGATCTGCGAAATGTGCACGAGACCGTCGATGCCATCCTTGAGCTCCACGAAGGCGCCGAAGGAGGTGATCTTGCTGATCGTGCCCTGCACGACGTCGCCGATCTTGAAGAAGGCGTCGATGTCGGACCATGGATCAACCGCGAGTTGCTTCATACCGAGGCTGATGCGCTGCTGCGAGGAATCGACGTCCAAGACGATCGCGTCCACTTCGTCGCCCTTCTTGAGGACTTCGGAGGGATGGTTGACCTTGCGGGTCCACGACATGTCGGAGACGTGCACCATACCGTCGATGCCCTCTTCGAGTTCGATGAAGGCGCCGTAGGTGGTCATGTTGCGCACCTTGCCGCGAACGCGTGCGCCCATCGGGTAGTTGTGGCGAACCATGTCCCACGGGTTCGGCTCGAGTTGGCGGAGGCCGAGCGAGATCTTCTGTTCGTCTTTCTGGATACCGAGGACAACCGCATCCAGCTCCTGACCGACCTTGAGCAGTTCGGAGGGCTTGGTGATGCGTTTGGTCCAGGACATCTCGGTGATGTGCACGAGGCCTTCGACGCCGGGTTCGATTTCGATGAAGGCACCGTAAGGCACGAGGTTGACGACTTTGCCGTGAACCTTGGCCCCGACGGGGAACTTGCGGTCGATCTCGTCCCACGGATTTTTCGTGGTCTGCTTGAGTCCGAGAGAAACGCGCTCTTTGTCGCGGTTCACTTCGATGATCATGACCTGGATCTCTTCGCCCTGCTTCACCATTTCGCTCGGGTGCGAGATGCGGCCCCAGCTCATATCGGTGATGTGGAGAAGACCGTCCATACCGTCGAGGTCGATGAACGCGCCGAAGTCGGTGATGTTTTTGACGATACCCTTGCGGACTTGGCCGGGCTGGATCGACTCGAGGAGATTGCGACGCTTGCTGGTGCGCTGCTCCTCGATGAGTTCGCGGCGGGAGAGCACGATGTTCTTCCGCTCGACGTTGATTTTGAGAACCTTGAAATCGTAGGTCTGGCCGACGTATTGATCGAGGTTCTTGGGGGGCTGGATGTCGATATGCGACGCCGGCATAAACGCATCGACGCCGATGCTGATAATGAGACCGCCCTTGACCTTGGCCTTCACGCGGCCGGCGGCCACGGAACCCTCGGGGAACTTCGTCAGGATGTTGTCCCAATTCTTCTTTTGCTCGGCGAGGTCGAAGGAGAGAACGGGGGCGCCGCTCTTGTCTTCGAGTTTTTCGACGAGGACCTCGATCGTGGAGCCGATTTGGAGCTCGCCGATGTCGAGGAATTCGTGGGCGGGGATGACGCCTTCGGATTTGCCGCCGATGTCGACCACGACTTCGTGCTGGCGGATTTCAGTGATAACGCCCGGAACAATCGCGCCCTGCTTCAATTTATCGAAGGAGGACTGCTCGAGCAGCTCTTGCATGATGGAACTCATAACGCGGAAACCGGCAAACCGACACCCTGCTCCAGAGACGCCAGACCACCGGTGAGAGCCCCGCCGAAAAGCGGAGCCTTGGGTTGACTGTTGAACTAACGGAAGGGTCGACGGGAGCATCGCGGCGACGTCGACTTGACCAATAGCTGAGACCGCGAAGGAGCAGCGTCTTGAGTGTGCGGCCGAGTCGCAAGCGTATTTTCAGAGGAAAAACGCTAAGAGGAAGGGATCGTGACGGAGGGGAGCTTTCTCACGCGCCCCGTTTCGTTTCGGCTGATCAACGCGCTTCAATCGGCGCTGGGGAAAGCGCCGCTCCGTTCAAGCCGCTCCGTTCTTCTTCGGCGCGTCGATGGCCAACTGGACGTTGCGGAAGAACACCTCGTAGAGCGGCGTATCCTGCAGCGCCGCCGAGGTGCCCTGCCCCGCGCGTCCCCGGGAATCGCTTTCGATCACCTCGGAGAGCCACAACGAGGCCTCCGTGCCGCCATCGAGCGTGGGGTTAAGCCGCAGCTTAAGCGTGAACTGACGGGAGCTCCGCAGCGTGTCGCTCGCGGAAAGTCCGCTGACGGCTTCAAGTTCACCCTGGGCGGCACCGCCGCGGATGAAACGAAAGCCCATCTGATCCACGGCAAGTCGCGCGGCCTCGTAAGTCGGGCGCTGGGCGGCTTGGTAGGTGTGAGTGCGCGGCTGCTCGCGGGCAGCAAGCTTAGCGCGCACGCTGCTCGAAGCCTCGGAGAGCGACTCGCACCCGCTGAGCGCAGCAAGCGACAGCACGGCGCACAGCACAAACGGGCGTTTCATCGGTTAGGCGGGCTGCTGCTGAGAAATGCAATGCAGCGTCCCGAGGCCCCAGACCAGCTCCAAGCAATCAATGGGGATGATCTCGCGGCCCGGGAAACACGCCGCGAGGACCTCGGCGGCCTCGGCGTCTCGCTTCGGCTGCTGGAAAGTCGGCATCAAGACGGCGCCGTTGATCACGAGGAAATTGGCATAGCTCGCCGGGAGTTGCTGGCCTTCGCAGAAAGCAGGCTTGGGCATCGGGAGCGTCACAATGTTGAACGGTTTCCCGTCGGGCGTGCGGAGGGCTTGGAGCCGCTCAAGATTGTCGCGCAAAATAGGGTAGTTCTTATCGCGCTTGTTGCTCTCGACGACGGTGACGATCCCGTCCGCGGAGAAGAATCGCGTCGTGTCGTCGACGTGTCCGTCGGTATCGTCGCCGACGATACCCTCGCCGAGCCAATAGATCGTATGCACGCCGAGGTAATCGCGCAACGCCCGCTCGATCGCCGCCTTCGACATCTTAGGGTTGCGGTTCTTGTTCAGCAGACACGACTCGGTGGTGAGGAGGAGGCCGGTCCCGTTCACGTCGATCGACCCACCCTCCATAATCATCGTCTTCTCAAAGCGACGCAGGCCGAGCGCTTCGGCGATCTTCGGTGGGATCGTGTTATCAAGATCGAAGGGCGGATACTTTCCGCCCCAAGCGTTGTACTCCCAATCCGTGACCGCGACTTCACCCGTCTGGTCGTTTTTCACGAAGATCGGGCCGTGATCGCGACACCACGCATCGTTGGTCGGATGATCGTAGAGCGTCACTCGCGAGAGCACCGCCTTGGCCTTGGCGATCAACGCCCACGCGCGCTGCTGGAGCGGATCGGCGACATTGATCCGGACTTCCTCGTAGCGACTGATCCGGGCGACGATCTCCGCGAACTTTGCCGGAATCATGCGAAAGTGAGCGGGCCACGTGGCGAGGTTATGCGGCCACGAAAGCCACACGGCGGCCTGCGGCTCCCACTCGGCCGGCATGCGGAAACCCAACGCCTTTGGCGTCGGCGTCTTGGGGTCTTGGGTCAGGGCAAGAGGATCTTTTGAAATCGGCACGGCGTGGCAGGTCAGTCGATAAATCGTTTCGTGAGATCACCGTAGGCGTCGATCCGGCGGTCACGCAAGAACGGCCAATGCGTGCGCGTCACGTCCACTTTGCCGAGGTCGATCGGGACCAGCAGAATTTCCTCCTGATCGACACTGGCTTTCGCGAGAATTTGTCCGCTGGTGCCGGCGACGAAACTCTGGCCCCAGAATTCAAGTCCATCGCCGCCGATGGGTTGCTCGAGGCCGATGCGATTAACCGCCGCGACGTAGCAGCCGTTGGCCACGGCGTGACTGCGCTGAATGATTTCCCAAGCGCCATGCTGGTTGTCGCCATATTCAGCCTTCTCTTTCGGGTGCCAACCGATCGCGGTCGGATAAAAAAGAATCTCGGCACCCTGCAGCGACGTGAGGCGCGCACCCTCGGGATACCACTGATCCCAGCAGATGAGCACGCCGATCTTGCCGAATTTGGTCTGCCAGGCGCGGAAGCCGGTGTCGCCGGGAGTGAAGTAGAACTTCTCGTAGAACAGCGGATCGTCCGGGATGTGCATCTTCCGGTAAATGCCGAGCAGCGAGCCGTCGGCATCGATGATGACGGCGGTATTATGGTAAAGGCCGGACGCACGCCGCTCAAAGAGCGAAGCGACAATCACGACGCCATATTTCTTCGCGATCTTCTGGAAAGCCGCGGAACTCGGACCCGGAATCGATTCGGCGAGATCGAAGTGGGCGTGGTCCTCGGATTGGCAGAAATACTGCGAACGAAACAGCTCCTGGGTGCAGATGATCTTCGCGCCCTTTTTCGCGGCCTGTTCGGTGAGCGCGAGGGTTTTCTTCAGGTTGGCTTTGGGATCAGCGCCGCAGGCGTGCTGGAGGAG
>CAMATV010000258.1 GCA_945861235.1 Opitutus sp. GAS368 | reverse complement strand
CCGAACTCGGCGGTGAGATTTCCGATACGCCCAACGTCGTCACTTTCCAAGACGCCTTCAACGTCCACATCAGCATCGCCGCCTTCTCGCAGGATGCCACCCAGCGTTGGGAGAACTCCACGCGCGGCGCCAAGGACTACCTCATCTACTTTTTCAGTAATTTTGTCCTCTCCGATTTCAAACAGGCCTTCCAAGGCGTGCAGATTGAGAGCGCAAAATTTATTCCCGGCACGCTCGAGGGCTCGCTGATCACCTACATTCTCATCCCCGCTGGCTCTATGTTCGCCAACAAAGTCCCGCAGTTCGATAACTCCGACCGCATCACCATCGCGAAACGCGGCAACCTCCTTTTTGTGAAAAACGGCCACATTTTTGTCATCAGTGTCGAACTCGCCGAGCGCGTGATTGAAGGCCGTACCTACAAAAAAACTACCGCCGAAGAAGACGACATCCTCCGCCAGCGCCTCAACGACGTCGTCGACAAGATTCAGTTCGCGAAACTCCCCGGCGCCACCCCCGCTGCGGCGACGACGAACAAGTAACCTGCCGCTGCGGTCCGGGTCGCGCCCCGTCGTCCCCGACCTCGACCGACAGGGCGGCGTCAAAGTCGGTCGCGCGCCCAGTAATCTTTCTCTTTCCCTCTCTTAATCTTTCTCTCCGGCCGACAACCCGCTCCGAGCTGGAGGCCTGACGAATAAGAAAGACAAAGAGAAAGAGGAAAGATTGGCGGAGCGACGTTGACACTGCCCCGACCTCGACCGACCAACCACGGCGGTCCGCCCTTGCCTCCGTGAGCGCCTGCGTCCCACCCTCGGTGGCATGACCCTGCGCGACGCCTCCGAAGCCGATCTCCCGGCTATCGTTGCTATCTACAATAGCATTATCCCCGGCCGCATGGTCACCGCCGACCTCACCCCGGTGACCGTCGAATCTCGCCGCGCTTGGTTTGTAGCCCACCAAGTTCGCGAGCGACCGCTCTGGGTAGTGGCAGACGCCGCCGGGACCATCGCCGCGTGGGCGAGCTTCGATACGTTTTATCCGCGCGCGGCCTACGACGGCACCGCCATGCTGGCCATTTACGTCGCCGCAACGCATCGCCGCCAGGGTCACGGTCGTCGCTTGCTGGAAGCCGCTATCAGCCGCGGGCCGGCCCTCGGCTTGCACACCTTGCTCGGCTACATTTTCGGCCACAACGCTCCCAGCCTCGCACTCTTCGACTCCTACGGCTTCTCCCGTTGGGGGCATCTGCCGCGCGTCGCTGTCCTCGATGGTGTCGCGCGCGATCTGATGATCGTCGGTCGCCGCCTCACCCCGTAAGCCACCTCCCCCATGCGCACGCCACTTCTCCACTTCGTCCGTTTTTTAGCCGTCGTCACGCTCATGTCCGCGCCCACCTCCACGTTCGCTGCGCCCCTCGCGCTCGCTGCCGCGAAACCTCCCTTCGCTGCGAAGAAACCCAAAGATGTCTCGCTCCACGGCGACACGCGCATCGACGATTATTTCTGGCTGCGCGACAAAACCGACGCCGCCGTCCTCGCGCACCTTCGCGCGGAAAATGCCTACACCGAGGCCGTCACCGCTCCGCTCCAACCGCTCCGTGAAGCGCTCTACCGCGAGATGGTCGGGCGCATCAAAGAGAGCGACTCCAACCCGCCCGCGAAGAAAGGCGAGTGGTGGTATTACAGCCGCACCGAACAGGGGAAACAGTATCCGATTTACTGCCGTAAACACCGCTCCACCGACGCCGCCGAACAGGTCATCCTCGACGTCAACGCACTCGCCAAGGGAGAAAAGTTCATGTCCGTCGGCCGTCAGGTCGTCAGCGACGATGGCCATCTCCTCGCCTACTCCGTCGATAACACCGGCTACCGCCAATATCAGCTCCGCGTGAAAGACCTGCGCACCGGCACCGACGTCCAGCAAGCCGTCGGCCAAGTCTCGTCCTTCACGTGGTCCGCCGACAACGACACCCTCTTCTATGTGCAGGAAGACCCGGTCTCGAAACGTAGCTTCCACCTCGGCCGTTGGACGCTTTCGACCGGGAAGCAGGCGTGGCTCTACGACGAGCAGGACGAACTCTTCAGCATCGGCGTCAGTCGCTCTCTGGACGGCAGTTTTGTTTTTTGCTCTTCCGCGAGCAAGACCACGACTGAAGTCCGGGCCCTGCTCGCCAACGCGCCGCTCGGCGATTGGCGCGTGCTCGTCCCGCGCACCACCGACCACCACTACCGCGTCGATCACCGCGCCGGACTGTTCTATTTTGTCACCAACCGGTCCGCCAAGAACTACCGCATCACCACCGCGCCCGTCGCCACTCCCGGGGAGTCGTATTGGACGGAATTTTTGCCCCACAACCCCGCCATCAAGATTTCCGATATCGAACTCTTCCGCGATCACGCCGTCGTGTCCGAGCGCGAAGACGGTCTGCCGCAACTCCGCGTGATCGACCTGCGCACCCGCGCCGCGCACCGTATTGCCTTTCCCGAACCCGTCTTCACCACGGGCCTCGCGACGAATTTCGAAGCCGACACCGCGACCGTGCGCTTCAGCTACCAATCGCTCGTCACCGCTCCGTCGATCTTTGACTACGACCTGGCGGCCCGCACGCGTACGCTTGTGAAACAGACTGAAGTCCTCGGCGGCTACGATCCGGCCAACTACCAAAGCGAGCGCATTTGGGTCACCGCCAATGACGGCGTGAAAATCCCCGTGTCCCTCGTCTACCGCGCAGATCGTCGCGTCGCCGGCCCGCAGCCGCTCTACCTTTACGGCTACGGCAGCTACGGGAGCAGCATGACGGCGAGTTTTTCTTCCACGCGCCTCAGTTTGCTGGACCGGGGCGTCATTTTCGCCATCGCCCACATTCGCGGCGGCGGCGAGCTCGGCGAACCGTGGCGCGAAGCTGGCCGCATGCAGCACAAGCAGACCACGTTCACCGACTTCATCGCTTGCGCCGAGTATCTCGCCCGCACCGGCTACACCCAGCCCGCGCAACTTGTCACCAGCGGTGGCAGCGCCGGCGGCTTGCTGATGGGGGCGGTGCTCAACCTCCGCCCCGAGCTGTTCCGCGCTGCCGTCATCAAAGTCCCGTTCGTCGATGTCCTGAACACCATGCTCGACGCCTCCCTGCCGCTGACCACCGCCGAATACCTCGAATGGGGTAATCCCACGATCAAAGCGCAATACTTCTGGATGCGCGCCTACTCCCCCTACGACAATCTTCGCGCCCAAGCCTATCCCTCCATCCTCGTCACCACCGCCCTTAACGATAGTCAGGTCCCCTATTGGGAGGGTGCCAAATACGTCGCTAAACTTCGTACCCTGAAGACCGATTCAACTCCTTTGCTCCTCAAGATCGCCCTCGAACCCGCCGGCCACGGTGGAGCCTCGGGCCGCTACGACGCACTGCGCGAAACCGCCTTCGACTACGCTTACCTTTTGTCCGAATTAAATCTCAAATAATTTCATGCACCTTGCCGCTAAACTCTCCGTGCTCGCCCTCGCGACCTTCGTCGGTGCCGTCGGGCACGCGGCCGAAGTCACCACTTCCACCACCAAGACCTTCGGCCTCGTCATCCACGGCGGTGCCGGGGTGATCGAGCGCAAAACCATGTCCGCCGAGGTCGAGGCGCAATACCGCGTCGCGCTCACCCAATCCCGTGACGCCGGTTATGCGATCCTCGACAAGGGCGGCACCGCGCTCGATGCGGTGATCGCCGCGATCAAGATCCTCGAAGACTCCCCGCTGTTCAATGCTGGCAAAGGGGCCGTGCTTACCGCCGACGGCACCTGCGAATTGGATGCCTCCATCATGGATGGTCGCACCCAAGCCGCCGGCGCGGTGGCCGGCATCCGCCAAATCAAAAATCCCATTACCCTCGCCCGCGCGGTCATGGAAAAATCGGAGCATGTCATGCTCACTGGCGACGGCGCCGAGCGTTTCGCCAAGCAGCAGGGCTTCGAACTCGTCGGCAACGAATACTTCCAGACGGAGTTCCGCCGCAAGCAGCTCGAAGCCGCCAAAAAACGCGAGGCCGCCAAGCCCACCTCCGCCCTTTCAGTCCCGGGCGTTTTTCCCGTCGCCCTCGCTGATCAAGACCACTTCACGCGCACTGCGCGCTACGGCACCGTCGGTTGCGTCGCGCTCGACAAGAGCGGCAACTTGGCCGCTGGCACATCCACCGGTGGCATGACCAACAAAAAATTTGGTCGCGTCGGGGACGCCCCGATCATCGGCGCCGGCACCTACGCGAACAACGCCACGTGTGCTGTCAGCGCAACCGGCTGGGGTGAATATTTCATCCGCGTCGGCGTCGCTCGCGACATCGCCGCGCAGATGGAATACAAGGGCTCCAGGGTCACTGATGCCGCCAAGGTCACCCTCGCGAAAGTCAGCGCCCTAGGCGGCGACGGTGGTGTCATCTGCATCGACAAAGACGGCAACGTCGCCCTCCCCTTCAATTCCGCCGGCATGTATCGCGGCTACAAACTCTCCACCGGCGCCGCCACGATCGAGATCTTCGGACCCAAGTAGCCGCACGGTTTCATGTAGGCCCGGTCGCCCACCGGCGGCGCACCACAATTTCACGCTCCAGCGCCCCAGGGGTAGCGCGAGGCTTTAGCCCGCGTTGCGACGCCGCGGTAAATTCCGTCCGCGGGCTAAAGCACCGCGCGACCACAGACCAACGCCACTGAAACAAGCTGAAGCCGAATCTCCTCTGGGTGTGAATTTTCCGGGCGAACGGGACACCCGCCCCCCTTCACAAATCAAACGTCGTCGTGAGGATGAACTGCCGGGGATCGATGATCCGGTAGGCGTAAGGTTGTCCGTCGGGATTCACCGCCACCGCCTGCAAGCGACCCCGCTCAAAGATGTTTCTCACGTTCAACTGCACCCGCGCGCGAATCGTGTTGTTGGCGAAACGCAAGTTGTAGCTCGACGAGAGATCAAAGTAGACGCGGGCCTTGTCGAAGATGGGCCGCGTCACATCCAGCGAACGCACCACGCCGTCCGCCTCTGGCGCGGCCCCGCGGAAGCCGATGGCCGCCTGATCCTCCCAGCGGACCGCCCCGCCCACGCCAAAATTCTTCAGGCGCCCCTGCGTGAAGCTGTAGTTCGTGATCGCGTTAAAGCGCCACTCCCGCACCTGCGAACGGGGTTTGCCATTGTTGGCGATCGCGAGCTTGAGCGGCGCCGCGACGTTGCCGGTGTAGAAGTTCACGGGCGCACCGCCGCTGCCGATTAGGGAGGTCCACCAATTGACGCC
>CAMATV010000257.1 GCA_945861235.1 Opitutus sp. GAS368 | reverse complement strand
ATGCGGAGTTTACCGTCGTTGGCGGGCGGCATCGTGATGCCGGGAATCGCCGCGCGGAGGGCGGGGGCGAGCGTGAGGAGCAGGGCGAGGAACGCGATGATCGCGGAGGGGCGGGGGCGGAGGGAGGGGTGTTTCATAGGGAAGGAGCGAGGAAAGGTGAGCGGTGAGTGTGGGCGGAAGCGAGGCGGACGCCAAGGGATTTGGTGGTGCCGGGCAGCGTACTCCCGCCTGATCTGGCGACGTCGGTTTGCAGGGGCAGCGCGTCTTGCACACTGCGGTCGCGTTTCGGCACCGCCCGCAACGGCGCAGCGTCGCGCGCTCCGTAGTATATACCGTGATACGGAGCGCGGCTTTCTCCGGCTGCACGGCCCCGCCGGGGACCGGGGCCACGCCACGTTGCCGGGCGATCTCCGCGTTTGACCCCGTGGCCGCTCCGCGAGCGGTGGGAGTTGATGGGGCGGATTTTCTCGTCGCGAAGACTGCGCGCAACACGACCGCGACGACCGCGATGGTGGCTGCGATCTAGGCCCATACTGGGACGCGGCGTCCCGCCGCCATTGCTGAACGAACCAGCAACGGCCGCTCGTGTTCGCAGAACGCTCAAGGTTTTGTCCTCCGGAAACCGGTGGGGCGGTTTCGTCAGTTGAGTGTGGGATGTTTTCTCGTCGCGGCCGGCGTCGCGCTTAGGGCACTTCGTAAACTTCCACGAGACTCACGCCGCTGCGGCCGGCGCTATCGACGATCTGCGCCGTGTAGGCACCGGGGTCGAGCGAGATGATCACGGCGGCATCCCGGCTGTTCTCGGGCAAGGCGAAGCCACCGACCAAGGCTGTGGCCGCGCGCAGCTCGGCGACGAGGGTGCCTTGGTGCCAATTGTCGTTCGCGATCACGATGCGGTTGTTCGCGTCGAAAATTTGAAGCACCGGGTCGGGGAGGGTGCCGGGCACGCCGAACGCCGCGAGGCCGGGGCCGACGCCGCGCACGACGAAGAGTTTGGCCCGCGCACCGGCGACCACGAACCCGGCGAAATGCGCGTCGCCGTCGGCGCCGGTGAGCGCGCGGCTGGAAATATTGATGAGCCGCGCGCCGAGCGTGAGACGATAGACGAGGATCATCGAATCGGTGCTGAGCGCGGCCTTGAACGCAGCCCCGTCCTGAAAGCCGTCTGTAGTGGAAAAATCATTATCATTGCCGACGAAGAGGAAAAAATCATCGGGCGCGGTCGGGTCGAGCGCGGGGGCGAGGGCGAGGCTTTCCCATTTTTCGGCGAGCGTGTTGCTGTTGCTGGAAGAGCTGTTGTTCAGCCCGAATTTCAGGAGCTCAGCGTTGTCGTTGAGGTTGATCAGGACGGCGGACGTGGCGGGTGTGACGGACGCGGCGAGCACGCCGTTGGGGGCGACGGCGGTGCCGGTCGTGTCGAAGGCGGTGCCGGCGATATTCGTGGCGCCGGTGAGATCGTAGACGAGGATGGCGCGGTAGAGGGAGGCGGTCGAACTGGAGCCGCGGCCGTTGCCGTCGCGCGCGAGCACGAGGAACTGGCGGCTGCTGAGCACCACGAGTTCACCGACGGAGGCGACCTGTTGCACGCCGGCTTGGGTGTAGAGGGGCAGCGGCAAGATCCACTCGCCCTTGAGTGTGGCGGCGGCGGGATTGGAAATGTCGTAGGCGAGGAGGCGCGCGTGGCGGCGCAGGTTGCTGCCACCGGAGCCGCCGTCCTGGCGCGTCGCGGACTGCATGAGCGCGTAAAGCGTGCGGCCGTCGATGGACGCGGCGAGGCCCTCGAAGCCCTGATTGTTTTCTCGACCCGTGGTGGGCTCGCTGGGTGAAGGGGCGGGTTGGCCCGCCGCAGGGTTGTCGGCGGAAAACGAGTCGCGGCCGCTGCGCTTCGGGATCAGGGCTTCGGGCGGACGGATCGCGCCGAGCAAGACCCCGGCGGCAGAGAAGCGGTAGAGGTAGGGGCCGTATTCATCGCTGATGAAGAACGAGCCGTCGGGCAGGAGGACGAGGCCCTCGGGGTCCACGGAGAGGCGACCGGTCGAGGCTTGCGGCAGCACGGGAAACCCAGGGCGGGTGCCGAGGCCCGCGGTGGTGGTCGCGGGATCGAGGGAGGTGAGGGCCGTGCCGTTCGACTCGGTGAGTTTTTTCGTGTCCGCGAGGGAAAGGCCGAGTTGGATTTGATTGGCGGCGCCGTTGGGTGCGGGGGTGAACGAGACGTCAAGGCGGTGGGTGCGCGGGGTGTAGTTGGTGGCGGAGCCCGCGCGCGTGATGCCCCGGTCGGGCTGCGTGTAGAGGGTCCCGGTGTAGGTGCCATCGGCCGCGCGGCGCCAGGTGCGCAGGTCGAGCGCGAGGCCCGAGAGCGAACCGAAGGTTTCACCGAACTTGTCCCGCTCCGCTGCGGGGATCCGGCCGACCCCGACGAGACCCTTGTGGGAAATCGTGGTGCCGCCGAGGGTGACCGTTTGGGCGGCCGCCCGGGGGGTGGCAAGGGAGAGGGCGGCGAGGCCGAGCATGGCGGCGAAGGAGGGGACGGAGCGGCGCATGGGGCGTGTTAACGCCCTCGGGGCGAACAAGTCGAATTGATTTCACTCGTATTTTTGAGTTGCGTGTGCCCAGCACTGCCGCGGAATAATCTCACCCATGTCGCTCGATAAAGCCCAACGGCAGCGCCGCGAGATTAAATATATCATCACCGAAGATCTGGCTTTGGCGATTCGTAGCTATCTCAGTAATTATTTGGAAGCCGACGAGTTTGCGGCCGGCAAGCCGGACAATTCCTACCAGGTCCACACGCTCTATCTCGATTCCGACCAACTGGCGACGTATCGAGCGGCCAACGAGGGCGAGCGCAACCGCTTCAAGCTGCGGATTCGTTACTACGACAATAGTGATTTTTCGCCCGTTTGTTTCGAAATCAAACGGCGGATTAACGAGGGGGTTGTGAAGCACCGCGCCCGGGTGCACCGCCATGCCGTGAGTCCGTTGCTGGCCGGTGAAAGCCCTGTGCCTGCACACCTTTTCAAGTGGAATCCGCAGCAATGGGAAGACCTGTTGACGTTCTGGCAGTTGGTCGAGCGACTCCAGGCCGCGCCGCGCGCGCACAACGCCTACATGCGCGAGGCCTATGTCAATTCCGAGGCGACCGTGCGCGTGACGCTGGATCGCTCCGTCCGCATGGGGCCCGAGTTCGGGCTCGATCTGGGCACCGACCTGGCTGACGGCATCGAGGTATTTGCCGGCACCGTGATTCTCGAGCTGAAATTTACCGACCGCATGCCGATGTGGATGATTGAGATGGTGCGGGGCTTCGAACTGAAGAGTTCGGGTGCGGCCAAATATGTCCAAGGCGTCGAACTTTTGGGCGAGCACAAGGTGGCCCGCCGTCTCTCCGGTTTCGAGTGGGGCAATGCCGTTGTTTCCACCGCCACGAGTGCCCCGTGGCTTGATGCTTCCGCGTCCGTCCGTGGCGCACTAGGTCCCAATCGCACATGAATGCCCTCCTCCAAGGCGACCACGCCTCCGCCCCCACCAGTTTTCAAGCGCTGATCGTCGCCCTGACGCTGGCCTATCTCTTCGGTCAGATGATCGCATGGGTTTATGTCTTTACGCACTCGGGCGTATCCTATTCGCGCTCGTTTGTGGTCTCCCTAATTGTGCTGCCGGTGCTCGTGTCCCTCGTGCTGATCGTGATGTCGAACAATATCATCACGGCCTTCGGACTGATTGCGGTGTTTGCAGTGGTCCGATTTCGCAATGCACTGCGTGACACCTTGGACACCTGCTATGTGCTGGCCGTGATCATCCTCGGCACGGCGTGCGGGACCCAGAAATTTTCCTCGGCGATCGTCGGCGCGATCGCGCTCAGTGGCTTGTTCGTGTTTCTCTGGATGACGGCCTCCGGCACACGCCACCGTTTCGATCTCATTTTGAATCTGCGTTGGACGCGGCCCGCCGCGGAATTGACGGAGGTGAGCCAGCTCCTCAGTCGCCACAGTCTGCGCGTGCACATCGCCAATCAACACTTCGGCAAAGGCACCGAAGCCGCCAATCTTTCCTACCGGCTGCTGCTGCGTGATCCGGCGCGAGCCGCCGAACTTTTAAGCGAACTGTCTGAGGTGCCGGGCGTCGACCGTGTGTCGAGCGTGCAGGCGGCGGACGAATCCGAGATTTAACTCTATGGACCCACGTAATCTTTCGCCGATCCCCACGCCGCCGGCCCAACGCTGGCGCGAAGTTCGTTTGCTCTACCTGCCGCGGGTGATGTTCATCGCCGCGACGCTGCTCGTCGCTTGGATGTGGAGCGGCGCGGTGGCCCCGTCCGCCATCGTGGCGGAAGCGTCCATCGTCGGCGCGGACTTGCGCGCGAATCAGGCCGGGGTCATCGCGAGTTTGAAAGTTTCACTCGGCCAAACGGTGCGAGCCGGTGAGGTGATCGGACATGTGGCCGCCGCCAATCCACGGTTGCTCGACTCGACGCTCGCCGTGATCCGGGCCGAAGTCGGCATGTTGGCGGTCAGCATGGTTGGCGCGACGGATCGGCAACGGGTCGCGCTGGAATTTGAGCGGATGCAACTCGACTGGATGAACCATCGGGTGGAGCGCGCCGCCCTGCAGGGGCAGTTACAGCAAGCCGAGTCGGATTTGGCGCGCGCCGAACCGCTACATCGTGCGCGTTTGATCACCGAGGAAATCTATGCGCAATTGAAGATTGCGCGGGGTAGCTTGGTCGCCCAGTTGGAAGAAAAAAACCAACTGATCGTGCGGCTCGAGCCAGTGTTGAAAGGCATGGTTGCAGCGGATCCGAAGGCGGCGGGGTTGTCGGGCGAGTCCGCCCTGGCGGAGGCGATCAAAGTGCAGGAGGCCAAACTGCGGCTCGCGGAGGAAGAGCTGTCGCCGCTGCCGCTGATCGCGCCGATCGACGGAGTGGTCGGACTCATGCTGCGGCGGGCGGGTGAAACCGTCGTGGCGGGGGAAGTCATCTTGCGGGTCACGGCCATCAAACCGGAGCGCGTCACGGGGTATTTGCGGCAGCCTTTGACCATCGACCCGAAGCCGGGGATGGCTGCGGAAATTCGTACGCGCACCAATCCCGTGCGGGCGGCGACGACGACCATCACGCACGTCAGCGCCACGTTGGAGGCCATTTCACCGACCGTGCTCGCCGCCATGCGGCTCCCGCCGGTGCCGACACCGGAGACGGCACTGCGCGTGGATTTTGCACTTCCCGCCGGCCTCGCCCTGCGCCCCGGCGAACATGTCGACGTGGTGATTCACTGAGGCA
>CAMATV010000256.1 GCA_945861235.1 Opitutus sp. GAS368 | reverse complement strand
ATACCGAAGCGCGGCGGATATTTTCCGGTCATGATGCTGCCGCGGGTCGGCGAGCAGACGCAGCAGGCGGAGTAGCCTTGGGTAAAACGCATGCCGCGTTTGGCGAGCGCGTCGATGTTCGGTGTCTCGTAGAACGTGTTCGGGTTATTCGCGCCGATGTCCATGTAGCCGAGGTCGTCGGCGAGGATGAAGATGATGTTCGGATTCGAGGGGCTCACCGCGAGCGGGCGCGCGGGCGTGGCGGCGTGGGTGGGCGCCGAGGCGGAGACGGAGAGAAGGAGGGAAAGAGAGAGCGGGAGAAGGAGACGGATGGGGGGCATGGGGTGGAGTGAACAGACAGGGGTGGACGTAAAAACCCGGGGCGGCTCGCGTTCCCGGGGTGGGGTGGGGCCGCTGATTACTTCAGTTCTTTGATCCGGATGTTGCGATACCACACGGGCGCTTGGGCTTTGCCGTGGAGTCCTTGCAGGCCGAGGGGGCCGTTGCGGCTGAAATCTTT
The DNA here is from genome assembly GCA_945861235.1 of Opitutus sp. GAS368. Taxonomy (GTDB): domain Bacteria; phylum Verrucomicrobiota; class Verrucomicrobiia; order Opitutales; family Opitutaceae; genus GAS368. Next base: position 4,780 of record CAMATV010000256.1, on the reverse strand, counting down.
CAGAGCCTTGGCGAACTTGTTGGGCGTACCGTCGGGATTTTTCTTCGGCTCCTGCCAGTTGTTGAGGTCGACGTTCCAGACTTCTTCTCCGTTGAAGACGAGGGAGACGCGGCTGTCCTGACAGGTGATGGTAAAACGGTTCCACTCGCCGACCGATTTGGCCATGGGCTTGGCGGGAGGCTGGGCGTTGTAGATGGCGCCGACCATGCCGTAGTGTGCACTGTCCTGATTTTCGTGGACCTGAATTTCGAGGGCGGCGAGGACGCTCTTGGTGTCGCCCGAGCGCAAAAACACGCCGCTGTTGGATTCCTTCGCGACCTTGAATTCGAGATCGAGGATGAAGTTCGCGTAAGATTTTTTGGTCCAGAGGGTCTCTTTGTTCTTCGCGACGAGCATGCCGTTTTCGACGGTCCAGTCGCCGGGCTTAGTCACCGAGTCTGAAAAATCGGCGGCGAACAACGGCTGCCAGCCGGTGGTGTCCGGGTGGGCTTTCGGTGCGGCGGAGAGGGCTGAGGCGAAAGCTCCGCCGAGGGCGGCGAGGCAGAGCGCGAGCGAACGCAGGCGGAGGAGGGAATGTGGCGAGTGCATGGGGAGTTGGGTTTCGAGGCAGTGAAAAAGAAAGGAGGAATGCGGGGCACGGCAATCTGAACGTGTTCCGGGTCATTGAACCGCTAGCACGGAAACATTTGTCCGGAACACCGGGGGCGGACAACGGCTGCTTTTCCCGTGGATCGATCAGGGAGAGAAGTTCGGCGGCCATCCTGTGGGCCAATTCCGGGGCGTCGGCGAGGGTGGGGTCGCGGTGGCTGGTGACGAGGGCTTGGAGGGCGCGGATGAAAGGGCAGGCGGCGCGGGGTTTCAGGGTGTCGGGGAAGAAGGTGGCGGGACGGGGAGAAACTGCACGGCGTCGGCGATCACGTAGCCGTCGCTGGTGCCGGCATTATCGATACGGACAAAACCGGCGCGACCGGCGGCGAAACGAAACGTGCCGAGGGTGCGCCAGAGGCGCGCGTGCGGCGGCTCCTCGCGCTGGTTGACGCGGACGATGGTCTCGCCGTCACCGTGGCGGATCGTGACGGGCGCGGTGGTGGTGCGGCGGACGTTGGAGCAGTGCGCGAGGCGCACTTCATACCAGCCGGCGCGCGGGAGCTCGGGCGTAAAGGTGGCGGACTTGGCTCCTTTTTCGGCGCGCAGATCGTGGAGATAGCCGAGGCCGACGTAGGGCGGCGTGTGTGTGGAGTATTGCCATTTCCCGACGAGGGTCGCGGCCGTTTCATCGACGACGATCCCGGAGAGCGACGCGGGATCGGCGACGATGAAGGGGACGAGTTCGGGGCGATCCACCTCGCCGGGTGCGTGGGTATTGGGCAGCGCGGCGGGGTGGGGCGCAAGTTTGGCGGTCGGCGCGGCGAAAACCGCGCATGTGACCGCGCAGAGCAGGGCGAAGGCGGATCGTGAAGGGAGGCGCGAGTTTTTCATTTTCAATCGCCGGGGCGGAGCGATCGCACCGTGTCGATCGGCACCCGCCCGTCAACGCCCGCGTGGGTGAAGGCGACGGACGAGTTCGCTTTCGGACCAGCGGTGAAATCGGCCGGCGAATCAAGCTCGGAGCCGGCCATCGGCGTTCAGTGATTTGCCGTGCGGCGGTGCGGCGCGGCCGGCGATCGCTGGCTCTGGCGGGAAGACAGACGCGAGATCAGGGAGCCAGGCCGTAGGATTTTTCCCACCACGCGAGGCGTTCGACATCGGTGGGCTCGGGATTTTTGAGGCGGGCTTGCCAGGTGCGTTGGTAGTCGGCGCGTTTGGATTTTTGGATTTCGGTTTTGGTCGGCTCGGTGGCGGGATCGGGCAGGGCGCCGCGGTCGCCGGTGGAGCGGATCCATTCGTCGAGGGAGCGGCGGAGGATGGTGACCGTGGCGGCTTGGGCGGGCGCGGTGGCGAAGTTGTGGAGGCCGGCGGGGTCGCGGCTTAGATCGTAGAGTTCGAAAGGGGAGCGCGTGGGTTGGCACCAGAGGTCTTGGAGGGCGTCGAGTTTGCCGGCGGTGTGGAGGACGCGGAGGAGCGGCATGCCGGGGTAGCTGGCTTCCTTGTAGCCGGACCAGTTGAAGCGGGAAATCTCGGGGAAGAAATTTTGCACGAGCACGTGGTTGGGCGTGATCACGGCGCGGATGCGGTCATAGGCATCGCCACACCGGTCGCGGGCGGCGAAAATTTGAGGACGCTCGGGAAACGTGGCACCGAGGAGGGCGCGGCCGTCCATCCACGACGGTGCGGGCAGGGCGGCGTTGGCGAGGGCGGTGGGCGCGAGGTCGATGAGGCTCACGAGACGAGATTCGACGCTGCCGGCGGTGACGCCGGGGCCGCGGACGAGGAGCGGCACGTGGAGGCATTCGACCGTGAGCCATTGTTTGCCCCACGGCATGGGGCGGCCGTGGTCCGCGAAGAAAAACACGAGCGTGTTTTCGAGGACGCCGGCTTCGGCGAGTTGGGCGAGAATAACGCCGACGCGTTGGTCGACGGTTTCGACACTGCGTTGATAGGCATACCAGTCACGGCGCATGAGCGGGTGATCGGGGTAGTTGAGCGGAAGCGTGAGACCGGCGAGTTTGGCGGGGTTGTAGGTGGCGGGAATGGGAAACGGGCGGTGCGGCTCGGTGATTTGAAACTGCGCGAAGAAGGGCTGGCCGGATTTTCGTTTCCGCCAGTCGTTGCCGTCGAACATCTGGGCGGGGTCGTGGGCGAAGTTGTAGTGGGTTTTCCCTTTCGTGATGGCGCGGCCGCTGCGCATGGTGCCGGGGGCGGCGGCGTTGGTGACGAACCAGCCGGCCTCGCGGAGGAGCGCGGGGAGGTGGCGGTAGGGCGCGGGGAGGGGCTGGGGATTTTCGACGTCGTGGGCGTGCAGGCCGGTGGTGATTTGCGAGGTGCCGAGGATGAAGGCGGAGCGCGACGAGCTGCACACGGGAGCGGTGGCGTAGGCGCGTGTGTAGCGGCGACCCTCGGCGGCGAGGCGGTCAAGGTGCGGGGTTTTCACGTCGCGCAGGCCGTAGGCAGCGGTGTCGGGCGACATGTCGTCGGCGATGATCCAGACGATGTTGGGCTTCGACGGGCTCACCGCAGGAGGCGGCGGCGTGGCGGCGGAGAGGGAGAGAAGGAGGGAAAGAGAGAGGGGGAGAAGCGCGGCGAGGAGGGCGCGAGGGGCGTTCATATGGGTGATCCGATGCACTCAGAATCTGGTGACTTGTCGAGTGTGCGACGGCATGTCGGAGACGCGCGAACGGCGGCTGATCTTGAAAGTGTCTACCCTTACGCATGAACAGTGCGGTGTTTCCAGCGGCGACTCGGATCAACGCGAGAGTTTTTCGAATCGTTTGAGTCAGGCAGATACCGAGGAAAATGATTGAGAGATTTGGACCACAGATTGCACAGATAAATACCGGATCAATTCCCTCCTGCCTTCCGATTTCTTCCATCCGGTGCGGATCTGTGTCATCCGCGGTCAAAAACGATTCTCGGTTTTCACATGACTGAACCTGCGTTGAATTTGCTGCCCTCACGCAGGCACAGTGCAGTGTTTCCGGCGGATACCCGGATTAAAAGAAGAGCTTTTCGACTTGGTTGAGTCAGGTAAATGCCTAGTTCGAGAAATGGGGAGTTGCAGCGCTGCCTCCTTCTGGCTTCCTGCAGCAACTCGCCCAATCGTCATGAGCACTCTCACGATCCAAATGCCCGAAAGCCTCGCCCGGCAGCTCCGCGAATGTGCGGCCAGCGAAGGCGTGACGATGGACCAATTGCTGTCGTCCGCTGCGAGGGAAAAGCTGAGCGCGCTGCTGACGGTCGACCACCTCAGGCAGCGGGCGGCAAAAGGTAAACGCGAGGATTATGCTGCTTTCTTGGCGGGCTCGCCTAACGTGCCACCGATGCTGGGGGACGCAAAGTAAGACCGGTTTTGAGCATTCCCCAAACGCGGATCAGTGGCGGGATGAAGCGGGGAGCGTCAGCGGTAGTCGGCGCCGGTGAGGCTTTCGAGGACGGAGCGCTGCCAGGCTTTCAGGACGGCTGCGAGTTTGTCGGCTTCGGCGGCGTGCGTGGCGATGAGGTTGGTTTTCTCAGCGGGATCGGCGCGGAGATCGAAGAGTTCGCGGCCGCTGCCCTTGGTGCCGTCGACGACGAGTTTGTAGCGGTTGCCGACGATGGCGCGCGAGCCGACGTAATCTTGCGGGAGGATTTCGTGGTGGTGGAAATTTTGAAAATTGCGGGTGGCGGTGCCGTCGGGGCCGAGTTTCGCGAGCGGGGTGGTGCCTTTTTGTAGCTCGGGATCGAGGTAGGGTTTCGCGCCGGGATGGCGGGCAATCGGATCGTCCCAGAAACAGATCGGCGCGGCGCGTTCGGTCATCGTGCCCTCGAGGAGTGGCCGCAGCGAAAGGCCATCGAGGGGTCGGCGCGGAAGCGGGCGGCCGACGAGATCGCAGAGCGTGGGGAGCATGTCGCTGGTGACGGCGTTGACGTCGGTCGCGCGTGGGCGGGAGATTTTCGCGGGCCACTCGATCAGGCCGGGGACGCGGATGCCGCCCTCGTAGATGCTGCCTTTCTGCGCGCGAAACGGGACGGTGGCGACGGCTTCCTGGGGGGTGCCGTTATCACCGCAATACCAGAGCAAGGTGTTGGCGCGGAGGCCCGTGCTCCCGAGGTGATCGCGGAGCTGGCCGATGGAGCGGTCCATCGCGGTGATTTCGGCGAAGCGCTCACGCAGCACGTCGCGCTGGAGGCGGGTGGTGTTGCG
>CAMATV010000255.1 GCA_945861235.1 Opitutus sp. GAS368 | reverse complement strand
TTCTCACCTATCTTCGACTGCTCAACCTACCACTGGGTCTGCTCATCAATTTCGGTGCCTCCACTTTTAAGGAAGGCTGTAAACGCATCGTGATAAATCACAAGGACTTCGCGTCTTCGCGCCTTCGCGTGAACCAAAATCCAGAAGATATCACCTTATGAGCCAAGAAATCACCCCCTTTGAGGTCATCCGTCGGACCAATCCACAAGGCGGCGAATTCTGGGCTGGCCATGCCGTTGAAGTGGCTTTGGCCGCTTCACAGGTCAATATTAAGAACTGATTCTTTTACCTGCGAAACAACTTAAAAAGGCGTGGTCTCTGCCTCATTTTATTCGTGGAGATTCGTGCAATTCGAGGACAACCCTTTCTGGAACGTATGGCCCATTGTGATCGCGAACAACCGGTTCATAATTTCGATTCTCGAGGGTTCTTTGACGAAGGACTTTTGGTTTACTTTACTGGCCCTCGATCGGTTCAGAATTACTTGAGTAGCCAAGGCTCATCGACGATGCCCGCACTGACCTTCACGCAGTTTGGCGCAGTGGTAGTTTCGTTCCCGCATAAACTGAAAATACAGAACGCAATTGTCTCTAAGCTCGATGACCTCCACGAAGAAACCCAACGCCTCGCCGGTCTCTTCAAGCAGAAGCAGGCCGCGCTGGAAACGTTGAAGAAGTCGCTGCTGCACCAAGCCTTCATCGGAGATCTGTGAAATGAATGCCGCATTTACCAAATCCAAGCAGTTGGCTATGCTGGCAACCTCGTAATCAGTTCAATCCAACATGAAAAACCAAGACATTCTCTGGGTTCAACGCTTGCAAAACTTTAAGCAGGCTTTCCAACAGTTGTCCGCAGCAGTGGAATTGGCGGCGGAGCGCGAGCTGTCCGAGTTAGAACAGCAGGGTTTGATTCATGCTTTTGAATTCACGCACGAGCTAGCGTAGAACACGTTGAAGGATTTTCTTGAGTCACGCGGCAACGCGAAGATTTTCGGCTCGAGGGATGCCACGCGAGCCGCCTTCACCGCTGGGTTGATTGTGGATGGCTCGGCTTGGATGGAGATGATCGAAAGCCGCAACAAGTCTACGCACACCTACGCCTGCGAAGGCGGCACAGCCAAGGCCTCAGATGATTCGTTTCATAATTCGGCCTCGACTGTTAACCTGCGGACGTGATTGTTGTCCGAACCCAGTGGAGTCATAAAGCAAATCATGACGCGATGCTTTGATTCAATCAGAACGATGCTGCTGCTCGTTCTGACCGGCACGGTCTGCACCGCCCAATGGCAGGATCTTCCTGGGGGCCGATGGCGCCCCCTACCCGTGCCAACCGTCGGCCATCCAGGCTTCACACTCTTGTCCCCCGACGACACCGGCGTGGTTTTCACCAACAAATTGCGCGCGGCGGATGGCGCGCAAAACCGCACGCTCTACAATGGTTCGGGCGTGGCCACGGGCGACCTCGATGGCGATGGACGACCGGACCTTGCGTTCGTCGGAATCGAGGGGCGGCTCGCGCTCTTTCGAAACCTAGGGGGGTGGAAATTTACCAACGTCACGGCCGACTCCGGGGTGGTGGCGACCAATCTGATGGCCCGGGGTGTGGTGCTCGCAGATCTGACGGGCGACGGGGCGCTCGATCTTTTGATCAGCGCCAACTACGGCGGCGTGCATTGCTGGCGCAACGACGGCCACGGGCATTTCACCGATATGACCCCGAGCGCGGGCATCGCGAGCCGCCTCGGCAGCCTCACCATGGCGCTCGCCGACGTCGATGGCGATGGCACCCTCGATCTCTACGTGGCAAATAACCGGTCGGATGACATTCGCGACCGCGGCACCGGGCAGGTTCAATTGCTCAAGGCGAACGGTGAGCTCGTCGTCCCACCGGGCCTCACGAACCGACTGGGGCTGAGCTTCGGCCAAATCTTCGAATACGGAGAGCCGGACCAGCTATTTCTGAACGATGGTAAAGGCCGGTTCCATCTCGCCAACTGGACCGGTGGCCAGTTCTTGGACGAGGTCGGCCAACCGCTCGCCGCCGCCCCCCTGGACTGGGGGCTTACCGCCACATTCCGTGATCTGAACGGGGATGGCGCACCCGACCTGTACGTGTGCAACGACTATTGGACCCCCGACAGGCTGTGGTTCAACGAGGGTGGCGGCCGATTCCGAGCCGCCCCGGCCGCAGCTCTGCGCCAGACGAGCGGAAGCTCCATGGGGGTCGATATCGCCGACGTTGATTCAGACGGGCAGATGGATCTGTTGGTGGTGGACATGCTCAGCCGATCGCCCGCTTGGCAAAAGCGCCAGATGCCCGCGCAGGCGGATGGGGTGCATCTCCCTGGTAAGATTTTGGACCGCCCTCAGACCCTTCGAAATACGCTCCAACGATCGCGCGGGGACGGCACCTATGCCGAGGTCGCCGCGTTCGCCGGCCTCACCGCCTCCGAATGGGCTTGGCAACCCGTGTTCATGGATGTGGATCTGGACGGCCGACCCGATCTTCTAATCACCACCGGACACCTGCGCGATGTTCAAGACCGGGACACCGCGGCGCTCATCCAAACCCGCGAGCGGGATTACGGCGCCATCGCCAATGCCGCCGAACGACGGAAGCTCTTCGTCGGAGATCGCATGGCGAACCTCGACATCTACCGCCCCTTGGCCACGCCGATTGTTGCGTTTCGAAATCGGGGCGGGCTGCGGTTTGACGACGTGACGGCGGATTGGGGGACGGATCAAGCGGGCGTGCATCATGGCATCGCGATGGCCGACTTCGATGGCGACGGCGATCTTGATTTCGTGGTGAATAATTTGAATGGCCCCGCAGGCATCTATCGCAACGAGTCCGCCGCCGCGCGCGTGGCCGTCCGGTTGCTCGGTCGCGCGCCCAACACCCAGGCGATCGGCGCCCGCGTGACCCTCCGCGGTGGTCCCGTGTCAGCTCAGAGACAGGAGGTGGTCTCCGGCGGCCGTTACCTTTCAGGGAGCGACCCGCTGCTCGTGTTTGCCGCAGGCACGAACGTCACCGCCATGACCTTGGAGGTGCGCTGGCGCAACGGGACGCAGCGCACGGTGCCCCACGTCGGCTCGGATCGGCTTTACGAGCTGGTCGAGGACCCCGTTTTGGACACGGCCGCGCCTGCGATGGCACCCGTCTCGATGGCACCGTGGTTTGTCGATGTCTCCGACCGTCTGAATCATACGCATGTGGAAACTTTGTTTGATGATTTCGAACGTCAGCCGATGCTGACGCGTCGGTTGAGCCAAACCGGGCCCGGGGTCGCCTGGCTGGATTGGGATGGGGACGGGTGGGAGGATCTCGCAATCGGTGGCGGAGCCGGAGACGCGCTCGCCGTATTCCGCAATGATCAGCGCGGTCGGTTCATCCTCGCAACGAACCTCACAACCTCTCGCGATCAGGTCGCCATCGCCTCCATCGGATCTCAGATCCTCATCGCGGAGTCAAACTACGAGGACGCAGAATTGAAAGGCGCCGCAGTCGCGCTCGTCCAGCAGGGCCGCGGGTCGGCCTTAATCTCTCCGGCCACGACAAACGTCGTCGCAGCGCTGGCCTTGGGCGATCTCGATGGCGACGGGGATCTCGATCTTTTCGTGGGCGGTGGCTTGATCCCTCGACGTTGGCCCGAGCCGGCTTCCTCGATGCTCTGGCGCAACCACAATGGACGCTTCACCGAGGATCGACGATTCGATCAGCTGGGCTCGGTGAGCTCTACCCTTTGGACCGACCTGACCGGCGACGGTTATCCTGAGCTCGTGGTCGCCTGCCAATGGGGGCCCGTGGGTATGTTTCGGAACGACCACGGCGAGCTCAACCGCTGGGATCCTGAGCTCGTTGGCTTCGAGCCTCAGGGTCCGAAGGCACTCCGTTTGAGCACGCTCACAGGGTGGTGGTCGGGCGTTGCCGCAGGTGATTTCGACGGGGACGGCCGGATGGATTTGATCCTCGCCAACTGGGGGCAAAACTCCGAGCACCAAGCCTCCTTCGAACAGCCTGCCGTCCTCATGGGGGGGGATTGGTCCGGGGACGGCTCTCTCTCATTGATCGAGACCACTTGGGACCCGGCTCGTAGAGCGCTGACGCCGATTCGATCCATGCCCGATCTGAACACCGTGCTGCCATTTCTCGCAGGACGCTTTTCTTCGCAGCGAACGTTCAGCGAAGCGACTTTAGATCAAGTCCTCGGGCCGGAGCGGGAACAGGGGCACCGTTACGAGGCGGTGGAGCTGCGGTCGATCATCCTCCTCAATCGCGGGGAGCGGTTCGAAGTGCGCGCCTTACCGCTCGAAGCGCAGCTGGCACCGGCGTTCACACCGGTGATTGCAGACTTCGATGGGGACGGGTTTGAGGATGTCTTCCTGAGCCAGAACTTTTTTGCCACCCGGCCCGGTGTAGCCCGGCTCGATGCGGGCCGTGGATTGCTGCTGCATGGGGACGGACGCGGAGGCTTTTCTTCCGTGTCGGGGCAGGAATCCGGCTTGCGCATTCTGGGCGAACAGCGCGGGGCGGCCGCAGCGGATTTCGACCACGACGGTCGAACCGATCTTGTGGTCACGCAGAACGGGGCCGCCACTCGGCTCTTTCGCAACTCGAACGCGCGAGCGGGCCTTCGGATTCGGATGATTGGGCCGCCCGGGAATCCCGAGGGCATCGGTGCGGTGGTTCGCCTGCAATCGGATGGTTTTACAGGGCCGGCCCGCGAGCTGCACGCGGGCACGGGTGTGGGATCCCAGGATGCGGCCGTGGTCGTTCTCCACCTTTCTTCGACCCTCCCTGCCGCCACACGGCTGCTCGTCCGTTGGCCCGGCGGCCGTTCTCGTTCCATGCCAATTCCAGCCGGAGCCAGAGCGCTCGAAGTTCGGATGGATTCCACTTCAGAATAGGCCCGAAAGTCGACTCAGAGCGGCGAGGTGACCAAGGGGCGATGCGGATTCTGCGTGGCGTCCATTGTTCGGGAGTCGAAGCCCCATGAACCACGCGGCCCTCCTCTGCACAGACCGACTGAGCTGCCGGGCGAACCGCTTAACGCGACGGCAGCAACCGGCCTTGAGTATCCAAGCGGATTTCGAGTTCGTCAGACTGAAGCGGGGTGAGGACGGGGGTCTTGGAGCCGGGCCAGCGGACCTGGATCTGGCGGGCCGGGGTGGGGGTGGCCAGGATTTGGACGACCGAGTCCTGGCTCCAGTAGCCGCTGCCTGCGTGGACCTCGCGAGCCGGGCCCCAGCGGCCCGAATCAAATCCTAGGCGCAGCACCGCGCCAAT
>CAMATV010000254.1 GCA_945861235.1 Opitutus sp. GAS368 | reverse complement strand
CTTGACCTCGTCATAGTAGGCGAAAATTCCCGGCATCCCATAGGTGCTCTTCCACGAGTAGCCGGTCTGCCGCTCGGGCGTGAGCTCCTCGACGGTGTAGTGAACTTTCCCGTCGCGGTCGCCGTAGATGGGTTTGTTGGTGCCGATCTCATACAGGCGCGCCCAGAGGCCCGGCGCGATTTCGGAGCGCTTGAACCACGCGATGGCGCGCGGCAGCGGTTCCAGATATTTCGCGTCGCCGGTCTCAAGATAAAGATCGATGAGCAGGCGCATCGCCCCGCCGCTTTCGTTGGAGCATACGCTCGGCGGCTCAAACGCGCGCGCCCAGGCGGGCTCAAGCTGCGGGTTGTATTGCTGCGCCCAAGTGGGCTGGGGCTCGGGGAGCTGGGCCAGCAGAAGAAAATTTCCGCCCTTGAGCGCGGCGGCGCGAAACTCGGGGCGCCCGAGGCGCTTCGCGGCGTCGAGGAGCGTCATCACGCAGTCTCGCTGCGTGTTGTCGTTGAGCGTGTAGTAGCCGTTGTAGTTGTGCTTCGGATATTCCCGCGGGTAGTCCTGCGGGAATCGCGCCGCCTGCACGGGATACTCGCGCGGATCCACCGGCGTGCCGGTCCAGCGCTGCGGCCAGCCGCCGTTGGGGCGCTGGGCGGCGAGGAGTTTCGTGAGTGCGTAGTCGAGCGCGGTGCGGATGCGCATGTCGCGCGGCTCGCTCGCGCCCTTGCTGGCAGCGGCCACGGCGAGGAGAAAGCGGAGGGCACTCTGGGTGTTGTCATCGTCGAAGGTCGTCGTGTTTTTCCGCTTGGCCGCGTCGTCCACCGAAATTTTCCCCGCGTCGGTGCGGCGATACCAGCCGGCACTGAGCTTCGGATCGAAGTCCACGACGTAATCCCATCCGCCCGACTCCAGCTGCCCCACCGCGAGCGCGTCCGCCGCCGCCTTCGCCGCATCGAGATAGCGCGCGTCACCAGTTACCTCATACGCGCGCAAAAAGGCCATGCCCATCGACGGCGTGCCCGGCGGCTGCACCCAAATTTGCGTGGGCGTAGCGATGCTCTCGCCGGCGCGCTCCTTCAGGTCAGGCGAGTAACGCCACAAGTAGCCGCCCTCCGTCCCGATCGACCGCATAAACGCCGTGGCCTTTTCCATCGTCGCCCGCACCTCGGTTGCGAGGGGCTCCGCGGCCCGCAACGAGCCACCCACCAGCACCACCCACAACGCCAGCCAAACCGGGGTAAGTTTTTTCATAGTCGTGCCAGCCTTGTTTTGCATCGCCCGAAAGCAATCATTCGTCACCCTCCCTCGTCCGCTCCCGTCCCTCCCTCTACCCACATGAAACTACGCACGCTCCTCCTCGCCGCGCTCTGCGCGTTCGCCCCTGCGGCTTCCGCTCAAGACTGGGCAAAACCCCGCCTCGAAAAAACCACCCGCCACTACGAATACGTCAAGGTTACCCATAACCAACGCGTCGTCACCGCCTTCGTCACCTACCCCGAGGTCAAAACCAAAGCCACCGCCGTCATCGTCATTCACGACAACCAGGGGCTCACCGACTGGGCGCGCGGCATGACCGACCAACTCGCCGAGGCCGGCTACATCGCGATCGCCCCCGACCTCCTCTCGGGCATGGCCCCCAACGGCGGCGGCACCGCCGAATTCGCCGGCAATCGCGACAACGTCGGCAAGGCCTTTAGCGAACTCGGCGGCGCGAAAGCCAACCAAGTCACCGCCGACCTCGAAGCGATCTACGCCTACGCTGCCAAGCTTCCCGCGTGTAACGGCAAGGTCGTCGTCGGCGGTTTCTGCTGGGGCGGCACCCAAACCTTCCGCTTCGCGACAAACAATCAGAACGTCAAAGCGGCCTTCGTGTTCTACGGCAGCCCGCCCAACGACGAGGACCTCGCGAAAATCACCAGCCCAGTCTACGGCTTCTACGGCAGCAACGACGCTCGCATCAACACCACGATTCCAAAAACCATCGAGCTCATGAAAACGGCGGGTAAACCATTTGATCCCGTCACCTACGACGGCGCCGGCCACGGCTTCATGAAATCCGGCGAAGATCCCGCCGGCAGCCCCGAAAATAAAAAAGCCCGCGAAGGCGCCTGGATCCGCCTCAAAGCAATCCTCGCCAAACTCTGATCGCAGGAGGGCGGAGCGCGTCGTCTCGTCGCAGCCCGGCGCAGGCGCATGACCCGCCCTTTTTTGCGCCCGCGTGTCCACGATCTGGATTCACCGATCAAGTGAATCTTCCGAGATCGATAAATTAACAAAGATGAGCGGTTCACCTCCTGACTCTGTCCGTTTCATCCGTGCCTTCCGTGGTTAAAAATCTCTCTTCCATGCGCTTTCCCACTGCCCTCGCCCTCGCTTTCGCTCTCACGTTCACGGCCGGTGCCCAAACCGCACCCGTCCCGAAGAAAATTCCCACCCAGGGCATCTCGCTCACCGACGCCGACCGCGCCGAGCTGACTGCCGGCACCACCGCCCTCCGCACCGAGCTCGATGCCCTCGCCCGCGACGCCACCGTCAACGCGCTTCTCCCCGACGTCGAAATTTTCCACAAAGCCGTCGCGTGGGCCCTCGCCGAAGACACGTTCTATTCCCCAAAGGAAATCGCCTTCGCGAAACACCTCCTCGCCGAGGGCCGCGAACGCGCCGCCCAACTCCGCGCGAAAAATGCTCCCTGGCTCCAAGCCCGTGGCCTCATCGTCCGCGGCTACCGCTCGAAACTCGACGGCTCCGTCCAACCCTACGGCCTCGTCATCAACCTCGACGTCGACCCGTCGGTCCCGACGCCGCTGATGGTTTGGCTGCTGGGCCGCGGCGAGAAACGCACCGAGCTCGCCTTCCTCGCCGAGCGCGAATCCGGCCCGCCCCAGCTCACCCCCAAGGGCGTCATCACCCTCATACCCTACGGCCGTTTCTGTAACGCCACCAAGTTCGCCGGCGAAGTCGACGTGATGGAAGCCCTCGCCGCCGTCCGCGCCCACTACGCCATCGACCCGCTCCGCATCGCCGTCGCCGGTTTCTCGATGGGTGGCGGCAGCACGTGGCACCTCGCGCCGCACTACCCCAGCCTCTGGTGCGCCGCTTCGCCCGGTGCGGGTTTCGCGGAAACCCCCGTCTTCACGAAGGCCCTCGCCCCCGGCAAAGAAACGCGTCCCGCGTGGGAGCAACTCCTCTGGCGCCACTACGAGGCCACCGGCATTGCCGGAAATTTCTTCAACCTTCCCACCCTCGCCTACACCGGCGATAAAGACGGCCAGAAAGAAGCCTCCGATCTCATGGCCGCCGCCTTCGCCAAAGAGGGCCTGAAACTGGAACGTTTCATCGGCCCCGACACCGCCCACAAATACCACGACGCCACCAAGGCCGAGCTCACGCAACGTTTCGAAACCCTCATCGCCCAAGGCCGCGATCCCAGCCCCCGCGAAATTTGGCTGCAAACCTACACCCTTCGCTACCCCGAATCCGCGTGGGTCCGCATCGAGGGCATGACTGAGCATTGGCAACTCGCGGAGGTCCGCGCCACGCAACACGACAGCCTCCGCCTCGAAGCGCACACGAAAAACGTCACCGCCGTTTCCTTCCCCGGCATCAACGCCACCACCGTCGTGCTCGACGGCCAGACCGTCCCCACCACCAATGCCACGCTCCACTTTCATCGCACCGGCGACACGTGGCGCGCCGGCCGCGCTGGCGGCCTCCGCAAATCCCCCGGCCTCACCGGTCCGGTGAACGACGCCTTCTTCGAACCGTTCGTCTTCGTCCGCCCGTCCGGCAAACCGCTCAACCCCGAGCTCGGCACCTGGGTCGAGAGCGAACTCACCGCCGCCCGCCACCTCTGGCGCGACGTCTTCCGCGGCGACACCCCCGTCGTCGCCGACACCGCGCTCACCGACGCCGACCTCGCCACCAAAAACCTGATACTCTGGGGCGACCCCACCTCCAACAAGGTCCTCGCAAACCTCCTCGCCACCGGGAAGCTCCCGCTCACGTGGGACGCAAAAACCCTCACGTTCCGCGGCAAAACTTACGACGCCACGCGCCACGCCCCCATTTTGATCTTCCCGAATCCACTCAATCCGTCGCGCTACATCGTCCTCAACAGCGGCCTCGATTTCCGCGCCGACGGCTACACCAACAACGCCCTCCAAACCCCCAAGCTCCCCGACTGGGCCGTCGTCGATCTCCGCACCCCGCCCGGCCCTCGTTGGCCCGGCAAAATCGTCGACGCCGGCTTCTTCAACGAGGAGTGGAAATAAAGTAGGGCGCCGTCTCCGACCCACCCTTGGCAAACGCTCAACGCTGAACGCTCAACGCTCAACCCCCCAGGTCCCTTCCTTCCTCTCCTTAAACGTTCAGCGTTAAACGTTGAGCGTTCGCCACCCTCCTCATGCACCACCCACGCCCACTCCTCGTCCTCGCGACTGTCCTCCTCGCCACTCTCGCTCCGCTGACGGCCGCGACCCTCCGCACCATCGCCGGCACCGGAATCAAAGGTTTCTCCGGCGACGCCGGTCCCGCCACCGCCGCGCAAATCAACAACCCCTTCGGCGTTGTCCGCGGCCCCGACGGCAATCTCTGGTTCTGCGAATACGGCGGCCAACGCATCCGCACGATTTCCTCCTCCGGCACCATCCGCACCGTCGCCGGTAATGGCCAAACCGGATACACCGGCGATGGCGGCCCCGCCCTCGCCGCGTCCTTGAATCTCCCGCACGAGATCCGTTTCGACCGCGCTGGCGACCTCTATATCGTGGACATGCAAAATCACGCCGTCCGCAAAGTCGTCCTCTCCACCGGCCTCATCACCACGATCGTCGGCACCGGCAAACCCGGCTACTCTGGAGACAACGGCCCCGCCACCGCCGCCCAGCTCAACCAGCCGCACAGCATCCAATTCGACTCCGCTGGCGATCTCTACATCTGCGACATCCGCAACAACGTGATCCGCAAAGTCACCACCCAGACCGGCGTCATCACCACCTTCGCCGGCACCGGCAAACCCGGCGATACTCCCGATAATTCACCCATCGTGGGCACACCCCTCCGCGGCCCGCGCACTCTCGACTTCGATTCCGCCGGGAACCTCTGGCTCGCCACCCGCGAAGGCAACCAAGTCTTCCGCTTCGATCTCACTGCCGGCCGCATTTACCACCTCGCCGGCACCGGCAAAAAAGGCTTCACCGGCGACCACGGCCCCGCGCTCGCCGCCACGCTCGCCGGCCCGAAAGGTCTCACCGTCGGCCGCGACGGCCGCGTCTACCTCGTCGATACCGAAAACCACGCCAT
>CAMATV010000253.1 GCA_945861235.1 Opitutus sp. GAS368 | reverse complement strand
CCGGGGAGGGACAGCACCGCGTTGCGTCCACCGGCAACCATGTCTTCGAAGACTTTGCTGGAGCGTTTGAATTTCAGGGCCGTCGTGGCTTTTTCCTGCGCGACGACGATGCTGCCGAGCTGCGTGCCGTCCATGCGTTCGAGGTAAACAAGACTGCCGCCGTCGTCGATGATCGCGATCACCACGGTCAGCTTACTCTTGGCGGCTTCGGCGTGAGCCTTGGCCGCGATCTTCTTGGCGAGTTCGAGGCTGACCGTCGGCTTACTGAGCGTTTGGGCGCGAAGTGGCAGCGCGCCGAGCGCGGCCAGCGTGGTGACAAGGAGCAAGGAGCGAGTGAGGAGGAGCTTCATGGGATGACGGCGAGGGTTGGTTTTAGTAGAGGCTGAATGAAGGTGACTGACGAAAAACGGGGAACGGCGCAAACGCTAGCCGGGGATGGGGACGCATGCCGATCCGAAAATTTCGTGGATTGCAGCGCGCCGCGGATCGGGAAAGCCTCGCGGCGAATCGCTTCACTCTGCTCTTAGCCGATCTGCTCTGCTCCACCCCGTATCCACTATGTCCCTCACCACCCCGCTCTCCCGCCTCGCACTCTTTTCAGTCGGCCTCGTCTTGGCCTCGGCTGTGTTTGCCCAGGACACCGCCACGAAAAAATCGGCTGCCACGACTGCAGCCGCACCCGCAGCGGCAACGAAACAACCGGTCGAGCCACCGCTCGCGTGGCACGATGTGACGAGCTGGGGCGTCGAAGGCCGCGCGTGGCCGGAGATGGAACGTAAGCGCTGGTTCGACCGGCTCCCCGCCGTGGCCGACGGGAAGGTGACGGCAGCCGTGTGGGGACTCAGCCGCGACAGCGCCGGCATGATGGTGCGCTTCAAGACGGATGCGGCGATGATCTGGGCGGACTCCACCGTGCTGAAGGAAAAGCTCAACGGTGCCAACATGACGCCAATCGGCGCGAGTGGGCTCGACCTCTACGCGCGCGACGAAGCGGGCAAGTGGCGCTGGGTCGGTGTCTCGCGGCCCGACAAGAAAACTATGCGGCAGGAAATCATCGGGGGGCTGGCGCCAAGATTCCGCGAATACGCGGTCTATCTCCCGCTCTACAACGGCGTCGAAAAACTTTCTCTCGGCGTGCCACCCAACGCGAAATTCGAGGCGCTCGCGCCGCGCACGGTCAAGCCGATCGTGTTTTACGGCACGTCAATCACGCACGGAGCCAGCGCATCGCGGCCCGGCATGGTGCATACGGCGATCTTGGGTCGGCGCTTTGATCGCCCCGTTGTAAATCTCGGTTTTTCCGGCAACGGCCGGATGGACGCGGCCGTGGGCGAGTTGTTGGTGAAGATCGACGCGGCGGTTTACGTGATCGATTGCCTGCCGAACATGGACGCGGCGGCGGTGCGCGCGAAGTGCGTCCCGCTCGTGCAACAACTCCGCGCCGCACGCGCGGACACCCCCATTGTGTTGGTCGAAGATCGCCGGAATACCAATGCGTGGATCTTGCCGAAACGAAATCAGCATCACACCGACAACCACGCGGCGCTGCGCGATTGTTTTGAACAACTGAAGGCGGCCGGCGTGAAGGGCTTGTTCTACGTTTCCGGCGACGACCTGCTCGGCCACGATGCCGAAGGGGCGACGGATGGTTCGCATCCCAATGATCTCGGTTTCGTGCGGCAGGCGGATGTCATGGAGCCCGTGATTCGCACCGCACTCAAGGGGCGGTGACGCCTTCGCCCATTGACGCTGACTTACCCGGCGCCGCGGGTTCGACCGCCACGACCGCGACCACCGCTTTTCATATCTGCTCGGGACCGCGCTGCGCCGAAATTTCGCGCACGCACCCGGCGATCCAAGTATAAATTTTCCCCGTGAATTCCCCCAAAGTCCTTCTTCGTATTCACAAACTGGTCACCCTCGCTGCGGCGGCTTCGGCCGTTTTTGCGGCCCAGGCCCCGAGCCCGGCAGCGCTGCCGGCGCTCCAGCCCCCACCAAAATATCCGCGCGACGAGGCGACCCTCGCTCAAGGGCGGACAGGGTTCACGCAGCTCTGCGCCTCGTGCCATGTGCTTGACCGCGATGGCATCGGACCGCCTCTCGGAGCGGTGACTCGTATCCTGACGCAGGCCGAACTTCTGCGCCACATCCGCGATCCCGCCGCCGTCATTGCAGCGGGAAACCTGCGCGCGAACGCGCTCTTTCGGCGTTACAAAGTCGTGATGCCACCGTTCGGATCTTTGCCGGAAGATCAGCTCGTGGCGATCCTGGCCCACCTCGACAGCGAGACGGAGAAATCCAAGCTCACACCCTTCGCCGTCGAGCTCACGCCGCCGACCGGAAAAGAGGTCCGGCTGATCCCGCCCGTGGAGAAATCCTCGCTCGTGATCGAACTGGAAGAGTGGGCGCAAATCCCGCTCGCGCCTAATCGCCGCCCCGACAAGGGCATCGCCACACTGCGGACCAGTCCCCGGAAGGACGGTGCAGTGTTCATCAGTGATCAGATGGGCGTGATCTACCGCGTGCAGGACCGGAAGGCCGAAGTGTTTCTCGACATCCGCGGCCAGTTTCCCGCCTTCGTCTTCGATCCGGGGATTGCCACGGGCTTGGGCAGCTTCGCGTTTCACCCCGACTTCGTGCGTAATGGACTCTTCTACACGACGCACGCCGAGATCACTCCGAGCACACCCGCCATCAACGAGGCGTGGTATGAGCAGGTCGTCATCCCGAACCTGGGCACACCTCCCCTTTACTGGGTCTTGTCGGAATGGCACGCGACCGAGCCGACGGGCGACCGGTTCGCCGGCAACCGCCGCGAAGTGTTGCGGCTCAAAACGCCCACGACTGCCCATGGTTGCCAAGATATCGCCTTCGCTCCCGTGACGGATCGAAACGATCCCGACTACGGCCTGCTCTTCATCGGCGTCGGCGATGGCGGTACGGTCAATTTGAAGATGCCGGAACTCGCGCACACGCCGCGTTCGCTGCTCGGTACGCTCTTGCGGATCGATCCGCGCGGGAAAAATGCTCCCGGAGGCGGCTATGGAATTCCCGCCGACAATCCGTTTGTCCACAGCTCCGATCCGTTGGCGCGTCGAGAAATCTGGGCCTACGGATTCCGCAATCCTCACCGCATGTGCTGGGACCTTTCGTTTGGAAAACGGCTCATCGTCGTCGACATCGGCGAAGCCAATGTCGAGGAAATCAACCTGATCGAAAAAGGCGGGGATTATGGCTGGAACCAGCTCGAAGGCTCGAACCGTGTCGACGTCATGCGCGACGCGAAAGTCGTCCAACCCGCGACGGCCGCCGAGCTCGCGCCTTATCGGCTGCCCTTCGGCGCCTACGATCACACCGATGGCCGGGCGATCTCCGGTGGCTTCGTCTACCGCGGCCCGATCGAAGCCCTCCAACACAACTACATTTTCGGTGATATCGTGACCGGTCGCCTCTTCTTCATGCGGATGGATGAGAGACTGACGGACACCACAATCTACGAGCTGAATGTCGAGCGAGAGGGAGTCGCCACGAGCATCGCCGCGCTCGCGCACACGAAGCGGGCACACCTCCGGATCGGCTACGACGAGCAAACGGGCGATCTGTTTTTCATGACCAAGGAAGACGGCCGTGTGCGCCGCGTGACGAAAGGTTTTACCCGATGATCTCCTTTGCTGTAACCGAGCGGAAAGAAACCACGGATGAACACCAATGGACACAGATCCGGCGAAGACGGACGGCGGTCTCTGGAAAGCTACAGTGTCGCCGAACAGTGACTGCCATAAATCGGCGCGCTCGGGCGCGATTCTCTTCGGGTATCCGTGTCTATGCAGCCTACCGTGTCCGAGGATCGCGCGTTTTGAAGAAGACTTCCGTCGGCCCCGCGCAAGCCCCACGTCGGAATGACGCCCTGGCGTCGGCCACGAATCGCTCGGTCTTCCCCTCTGCGCTGTGCCCGCGCCCTGCCCCGGCTGTTCTCGCGGCGGCGCTTCCGTCGGTTTGAAAAATTTTCCTACCCATGAAGTCTGCCTACCTAAAATTCCGCCGGCCCAAGGGCAGGAAGATTTTGTTAGTAGGAAAATTTTCCCAACCCCAAGCCCACTCGCATGGGAGCGAGCCTGGTTGCGCCGGTGCCACGCTGGGCTCAGCAGGGGTTCAATGGCATCGGTCCAGCTTCGCCCGAACGCTTGTTTGGTGCGCGCTCGCGCTGAGCGCCGCCGCGGTTTCATCTGCGGTCGCCGCCACACCACCGCGTTATTCACTGCACGAAACGACGACGGCGGAAAAAATTCCGCTCATCGTCTTGCGCGATGAAACGAGTCGCCTCGAGGCCGCGATCGCACCCACCCAAGGCGGCGAGTTGTCCGGCATGGCCGTCGAATTCAAGGGCCGTTGGGTGGAGTTGCTTTATCGCGGGCGCGACTATCGGCCCGCGTCGGGGTTTCGCGGCAAAGCCTCGATCCTCTGGCCGGCGGTCGGTTCGAGTGTCCCGGCAGGGGCGACTCCGGTTAACGGCAAAGTCGCCAGCGCCTATGACTATCAGGGAAAACGCTACCCGATGCCGCAGCATGGCTTCGCGCGGCTCAAACCGTGGCAGGTGGTGCGGACCTGGACCGACGAAACGGAAGCGGCGGTTGAGTTGGTCTTAAAGGACGATGCGGATTCCCGCGCGCAGTATCCCTTCGGTTTTGCCGTGCACGTGATCTACCGCGTGAAAGCAGGGCGCGTCGAAATCCACCACGAGGTGAAGGCGGCGGCGGACAATGTGGCCCCGATGTTCTTCTCGATCGGCAATCACCTTGGATTCCCCGTGCCGTTAGTCGCTGGATCATCGGCCGAGGCGTTTACCGTCGAGAGTCCAGCGCGTTTCGAATATCTGCGCGGGAGCAACGGCGCGCCGGACGGCACCACGCGGGAGCGCCGCTTCGCTCCGTCGACGCCGCTCAGAGATTTGAAGTTCATGCCCGCGATGTCGGTCGGCGCCTACGAGGGTGATCCGTGGTTTCGCCTCACCGATGCGAGCGGACTCGGCGTGAAAGTAAGTCATCACGCGCCATCCACGCCGCCGCTGCCCTTCGTCCAATTCAATCTCTACGGCGGCACGACCGAAGGTTTTTTCTGTCCCGAGCCGTTCGTCGGCCTGCACAATTCGCTCAACTCACAGACCGGCCAGATCGATCTCGCGCCGGGAAAACGTTGGACCTGGCTGATCTGCGTCGAACCCGAGCGGGCGGCGGGCAGATAGCCAAACGAAGCACCAGTGAAGTCTGCGCTATCGAGGAGTCGGCTGTTTGGGC
>CAMATV010000252.1 GCA_945861235.1 Opitutus sp. GAS368 | reverse complement strand
AGTTCAAACTCCGCCGGGGTCGCCGAGACGTAGAGCGTCTGCCCCGTCACTTGCTCAAACTCCGCAAAACTCTGCGGCCGGTTGTCCAACGCCGAGGGCAGCCGGAACCCAAAATTCACCAGCGTCGTCTTACGCGCTTTGTCGCCGTTGAACATCCCGCCGATCTGCGGAACGGTCACGTGGCTCTCGTCCACCATCAGGAGAAAATCTTTCGGAAAAAAATCGATCAGACAGAATGGCCGCTCTCCCGCCTTTCGCGCCGTGAGATGTCGCGAGTAATTTTCAATGCCGTTGCAGAAGCCCATTTCCTGCAGCATCTCCAAATCGTAATTGGTCCTCATGCGCACCCGCTGCGCTTCCAAGTATTGGCCGTTCTTCTCGAAGAACGCCACGCGCTCATCAAGCTCCGCGCGGATGGCTTGGATCGCCGGCTCCAGTTTCCCACGGCTCGTCACATACTGGTTCGCCGGGTAGAGATCGAACTGGTCGAGCGTGCGGAGCACTTCGCCGGTCAACGGATCGAACTCGCTCAACCCTTCGACGTCGTCGCCAAAAAATTCCACGCGTAGCCCGTGCTCCAGATACGCCGGCATCACGTCCACGGTGTCTCCCCGCACCCGAAACCGCCCGGGCTTCAACTCGTAGTCGTTTCGCTCGTAGATATTGTCGACGAGCTTCTCCAAGAATTTCTGTCGCCCCAACGACGCGCCGCGCCGCAACGGAATCCGCATCTCGGAAAATTCCTCCGGCGAACCCAGCCCGTAGATACACGACACGCTGGCAACCACGATCACGTCCCTCCGCGACACCAACGAACTCGAAGCCGAGATCCGCATCCGCTCAATCTCCTCGTTGATCGACGAATCCTTTTCGATGAAGGTGTCGCTCGACGGAATGTAGGCCTCCGGTTGGTAGAAATCGTAGAAGCTGACAAAGTATTCGACCGCGTTCTCGGGAAAGAAATTCTTGAACTCCGAGTAGAGCTGCGCCGCGAGCGTCTTGTTGTGCGAGAGAATCAGCGTCGGCCGCTGCGTCTGCGCGATCACGTTCGCCATCGTGAACGTCTTCCCCGACCCCGTGACACCCAAAAGGGTCTGGTGCTTGTTCCCCGCATTCACCGAGGCCACGAGCTGTTCAATCGCCAACGGTTGATCTCCCGTCGGCTGATAATCGGAGACGAGTTTGAAACGCATCGCTCAACCGAAAACCAGCGCCCGCAAATCCGCAACCGTCAGCTCGTCCAGCCGGTGCACCACCCGGTGCACTTTACCCGTAAGTTCCGTCGCCGGGTGCGTCGTCGCCACCCCGACCACTTTCATCCCGCCCGCATGACCCGCCTCGATCCCCGCGAGCGCATCCTCGAACACGACGCACCGCTCGGGCGCGACGCCCGTCTTCGCCGCCGCTTTGAGAAATACATCCGGATGCGGTTTGCCGTGCGCCACATCCTCGGACGTCACCATGCCGCCGAACAATCCCTCGAACCCGAGCACGCCCACGATCGTCGTGATATTCTCGCGATGCGTCGAGGACCCGATGCAGTTCGGCACGCCAGCATCCCGCAGACGCTCCAAGAACACCCGCACGCCGGGCAACGCGTTCAATCCGCTTTCCACCACGATCTCGCGATACGCCGCCTCCTTGCGCAGCGAGAGCCGCCGCACCTCCGCCGGCTCACTCGACCAATTCAAGAGCTGCGGAATAATCCATTCGTTCTTCTTGCCGAAACCGGTCTTGAAATGCCCCTCCGGCAGCACGCGCCCTTCCTCGCGGGCCAGCCGCTCCCAACTCGCCTCATGCTGGCGCGACGAGTCGATGATCACCCCATCCCAGTCAAAAAGGATTCCGATGTTTTCCATAATTATACATTTCCACACGCCCGCCCGCCTGCGCACAACCGTGTTTTATCCGTGTTCATCGGTGTGCTCCGTGGTCAAAAATTCAGCCCGTTCTTCTGACGAATCACAGCCCAAACACTTTCAGCGCCCCGCCCCACAAGCCCGCCCAAAATTTCCGCGCCTGCTGCGCGTCACCGGAGCTGGCGACTTGCTGGCAAATAAAAATCCCTTGGCCCGCAAATAGATCGTCAAAGAGCGGATTCATCCCGCGGTAGTAGCTCCAAAACGTCTCCGCGCGCACCGGCCGATAGTCGAGCTGGGGCGTAAAGCCCATGGTCGCGTCCTGATTCGTTCGCCGCGCCGCCACCGCCCCGCCGTCGCGCGCCAACAATTGCTCCACCCTCACGCCACGGCTACCCGCCACCACGAGCTGACAGGGTCCCACAAACTCAAAGAATCGAAACTGCAGCGTCACCCACGCCTGCCAGCGGAAGAGCTGCCAGCGCCGGCGGATTTTCAGCCGCCGGCCTTCGTTCGTCACGACCCCCGCGAGGAAACTCGGCCGCAGCACGAGCGACGATCCTTCGGCCAACGTGATCACCGCGAGCTCGCTGAGGGCATTGCCTTGGTGGGATAGCGTGAGCTGCGCCTCCCCGCTCTCCCCGCGATGGCTCAGCTCAATCAGCTCCACCAGCCCCGTCGCGACACAGGTAAACGGGATCGTCCAATCGAGCATGGTGCGGGCTTTCCGTTTCAGCCCCTCATCCGAGGACTGGAGGAACCGCTCTTTCACCCACAGCCGTTCGCCCGTCCGCAGCATCACCGTCGCCGCGACCTGACTTGCGCTCACCTCCGGCAGCACCGCGAGCCGCTCCTCCAGCCGCACCGGACGCCCGCGCGCGATCCACGGCGCGAAAAAATAATACAGCCAGATTCTCCCCGCCGTTGGGCCGACGAAGTAGAGCCCCAACGCCACCACGACCCATCCTTTGATCGCCATGCGGATCGGCGCCCGACCGACTTCATGGTTCCACGCGCGTTCGGCGTAATGCAGCACCTTCGACTGCTGCTCCTGTGCCGCAGTCAGTTTCAAATCGATCTTACCCAGCGCGATCTCCAGTCCATCCCGCTCCCACGTCGTCCGCGTGAAATCCTGCTGGAGCGCCGCGACCTTGGCCGTAACCGTTAGTCGCAGTGTCGCGAGATTCACGATACGTTCCGCATTGGCTTTCTGTTGCTCCGTGTTGCCCGTCAGTTTGTCCCAGGTGCTCTCCAAGTCCCTCAGGGTGGCGATAATCTTGTCCGCCTGCTTCCCGCGCTCCTGTTCGGCCGTGATTTCAACGGAAATGCGATCCATCCGTTTGTGCACATCCTCCAACGCGCTCTTCACCTTCGACCGCTCACCCGTGATCGCACGGACCGCGTCCTGGCGCCACTGTTCGAAGTCCACCTTATCCTGCAAGAAGAGCCACAGCCCACAGGACGCAAAGCCCAAGCCCACGATCAGCACGCCCACGGCGAACTTCTCGAAGACCCAACGAATAAACTGAAAGATGACAGTGAGCATGAGTGAACACGGAATTTCTCCGCGGAAATAAGGGCAACCATTGAAAATTCCGGATTCCCGAAAGCCAATTGCTAAACCCACCCACCCCACCCAAAGTCTGGACATCCAGAAATGACGCTCGGTGCCCCTTGGACGCAGCGCTGCCACGACCCGCCCCCGAAACCCCAGACCCCAAAGGAAAGATGTCTAAAGCTGTTGTCTCCACGCTCTACGATTCCGACGTTTTCAAGATGGCGTGCCGCCAATTCGACAAGGCCGCCGACGCCATCAGCCTCCCCGAGGCGATTCGCGACCGCACCAAGTATCCGCGCCGCTGCCTCGCGGTGTCGCTCCCCGTCAAACGCGACGACGGCAGCGTGACCGTCTTCGAGGGCTACCGCGTCCAACACAACCTCTCCACCGGTCCGGCCAAGGGCGGCATCCGTTTTCACGAGCACGTCACCCTCGGCGAAGTCGGGGCACTCGCCATGTGGATGAGTTGGAAATGCTCCCTCGTCGGCCTCCCCTACGGCGGCGCAAAGGGCGGAGTGATCGTCGACCCGAGCAAGCTCTCCGAGACCGAGCTCGAGCATCTCTCCCGCCGCTACATGCAGGAGATGGTTAACTTTATCGGACCCCACACCGACGTCCCCGCGCCCGATGTTGGCACCAACGAAAAGATCATGGGTTGGATGATGGATACCTATTCCAACCACGTCGGCCATATCTCGCCCGCCATCGTCACCGGCAAACCCATCGCGATCGGCGGCTCCCAAGGTCGCCGCGAAGCCACCGGTGCCGGCGTCGCCTACCTCGTCAAAAAATACCTCGCGAACCTGAAGATTCCGCTCAGCAAGACCACCGTCGCCATCCAAGGATTCGGCAACGTCGGCAGCGAAACCGCCCTCGCCCTCGCCCACTATGGCGCAAAAATCATCGCGATCTCCGACTACACCGGCGCGTTCTACAACGCCAAGGGCATCGACCTCTCGCGCGCCCTGAAATACGTCCGCTACCAAAAGGTCCTCCGCGATTTCGACGGCGCTGAGCCGATCACGAACGAACAGCTCCTCGAACTTAAGTGCACCGTCCTCGTCCCCGCGGCCCTCGAACGTGTCATCACGGATAAAAACGCCGCCAAGCTCAAATGCCGCGTGCTCGCCGAAGCGGCGAACGGGCCGACCACTAACGCCGCCGACAAAATCATCGACGCCCGCGGCGACATCGAACTCATCCCCGATGTGCTCTGCAACGCCGGCGGCGTCATCGTCTCCTACTTCGAGTGGCTGCAAAATCTTTCGAATTTCTATTGGAGCCGGGACGAGGTGCTCACGAAACTCTTCGGCATTCTCGACCAAGCGAAAGACGCCGTGGACACCCAGCAGAAAAAATTCCAATTCAGCCGCCGCCTCGCCGCCCTCACCCTCGGTATCCAGCGCGTCGCGGATGCCAAGGCCGCGCGAGGACTGTTCCCATGATCAGTCAGCGCAGCTGTCCCGCGCAGTCGCACCCCGATCGCATCCGGTGGTTCTGCGCCCGTGCCCTGCTCCCGCTCGGGCTCGCGTGGATCGCGCCCGCTCTCCACGCCGGACCGATCGAGTCTGCGATCGTCGCAGCCATGAAACTTCCCGAGGCGAAAAACTACAGCTGGGGCTCCCTTATCGAGGACGACGCCCGCTCCTACGACATCACCGGCCAGACCGATAAAAGCGATTTTTCGATCGTGTCGATGCCCATGATTTCCGCGATCCGCCGCCGGGTCAGCCGTGGCAGCGCCAATTCCGACAATCAGGTCGACGTCATTTTCAAGGGCGCCGAGCACTGCGTTATCCAAACCCCCGATGGCTGGAAGACACCCGCCGAACTCGCCAACGCCCCGCGGCCTGATCAAAGGCCAGGCGGCCCCGGTGGCGGGGGCGGATTCCCCGCGGGCGGA
>CAMATV010000251.1 GCA_945861235.1 Opitutus sp. GAS368 | reverse complement strand
CCGGTGAGATTTGGTTCGCACGGGCTGCGCGGACGCTTTTGCCTCTCCACGCATTTTGTCTACCCTTCCAATTATTCGTTCTATGTCCGCATCGCTCTCTATCGCATTCATCGGCACCGGCGTCATGGGCCGCAGCATGGCTGGTCACCTCCAAAAGGCTGGTCACACGTTGCACGTCTACAATCGCACCAAGGACAAAGCGTCCGCGTTGCTCGAAGCGGGCGCGACGTGGCATGACTCCGCCGGCAGCGCCGCGGCCGTGGCGGACGTGGTCATTACGATCCTCGGATTTCCCATCGATGTGGAGACCACCTATCTCGGTGCCGGCGGTATTATCGAACGCGCCCAACCGGGAGCGCTGTTGATTGACATGACGACGTCGAGTCCGGTGCTCGCGCGGAAAATTGCCGAAGCTGCAGGCCAACGTGGCCTCGCCGCACTGGATGCGCCGGTCTCGGGTGGCGACCTCGGCGCGAAAGAAGCAAGGCTCGTAATTATGGTGGGTGGCGACGCGGCGGCCTTTGCGCGGGCGAAGCCGTTGTTCGAAATCATGGGGAAAAATATCGCGCTGCTCGGTGCGGCGGGTGCTGGGCAGGATTGCAAAATGGCGAACCAGATCGCGGTCGCGGTCGGGATGGTCGCCTGGGTGGAGGCCCTGGCCTATGCGAAGAAAGCCGGGCTCGATCCCGCGGCGGTGCACGCGAGTATCAGCGGCGGCGCGGCGGGCGGTTGGGCGATGACGAATCTCGCGCCACGGGCGCTCGCCGATAATTTTGCGCCGGGTTTTTATGTGAAACATATCATTAAAGATATGAAGATCGCCCTCGACAGCGCGGCGGAACTGAAACTCGACCTGCCGGGACTCGCGAACGCGAAGAGACTTTATGAACAGGTCGCGGTGAAGGGCTGGGAAGACTGCGGCACGCAGGCCCTCTATCGGCTCTATGCAGCGCTCTGAACCCTTATGAAAATCACTGGAAACTTTCGCGCCCGCGTCCTCGCCCGTGAATGGGTCGTCGGCACGTTTATCAATCTTGGTTCACCGATTACGGCGGAGATGGCCGGGGATTGCGGCTACGATTGGCTGTTGCTGGATCATGAGCACGGGCCGGGTGGCGAGGACACGTTGCTGCACCAATTGCAGGCGGTGGGTGGCACTCAGGCGGTGCCGATCGTGCGTATCGCGGCCAATGAGACGCCGCGATTCAAGCGAGCGCTCGACATGGGCGCGCACGGCGTGATGGCACCTTGGGTGAGCACGGCGGCCGAGGCGCGCGCGGCGGTTTCCGCGATGCGTTATCCGCCGCTCGGCGTGCGCGGTATCGCGAAAATCCAGCGGTCGGCGGGCTTTGGCGGCGGCTTTGAGGAATATTATCTCAACGCGCACAACTGGCTCCTGACGGTCACGCAGATCGAAACACCCGAGGCGGTGGATAACTGCGAGGAAATCGCGGCGGTTGACGGCGTGGATGTGCTCTTCGTCGGTCCGACGGATCTGAGCTACAACATGGGCATCCGCGATCAACTCGATCATCCGCGCTTCATCGCAGCGCTGGAAAAGGTGAGCGCGGCGGCGAAGAAACACGGGAAGGCGGCGGGCATTCTCGTGCACAATCCCGCGCTCGTCGCGAAGTGTCGCGACCTCGGTTACACGTTTGTCGCCCTCGGCAGCGACGGCGGCAGCGTGCGTGCCGGGCTGTTGGCTAGTCTGGCCACGCTGCGCGGGAAATAACGCTTCGCTCCCTTGCGCCGAATGGCTGGGGTAACGCCCGCGCTCACTCTGGGCTCTGCCCACACTCTGAAAACCGCACCATGAAGATCACGGAAATGCACATCACGCCGATCGCCCTCGGCGATCCGCCGCTGCTCAACGCTGCTGGGCTGCACGCGCCGTATTGTTTGCGCACGGTCGTGGAGTTGAAGACGGACAACGGTCTGACGGGGCTCGCTGAGGTTCCGGGTAGCGTGGCGGTCGACGCGGCGCTCGCAGCCGTGCGCGATGTCGTGATCGGCGCGGATCCGCGCAACTGGCATGGGCTGCGGGCCAGGCTCGCGGAGCGGTGCTCACCCGAGACGTCGGTTTCACGCGGGGACAAACCGTGGGATGGACGGACGCGCGTGCAGGTTTACAGTGCACTCGACGTGGCGTGTCTTGATATTCAGGGCAAGGCGTTTGGCGTGCCGGTGGCGGCTCTGCTGGGTGGTGTGGTGCGGGAGCGCGTGCCGTATTCGGCCTACTTGTTTTACAAATACGAGGGAGCGGGCGGCGAGTTAGCGTTTGGCACCGACCCGGAGGCGACGGGCTGGGCGGCGGCGCGACAAGCGGCGGCGCTCGATCCGGCGGGCGTCGTCGCGCAGGCGCAGGCCATGGTGAAGGAATTCGGTTTCGAATCGATCAAGCTCAAGGGCGGGGTGTTCGAGCCCGCGCAGGAGGTTGCCGCGATGAAGGCGTTGCATGAAGCCTTCGGGCCCGGCGTGCCGTTGCGGCTCGATCCGAACGCGCTGTGGACGGTCGAGACCTCGATCAAATACGGTCGCCAGATGGAGGGGATTCTCGAATACCTCGAAGATCCGTGTCGCACGCAGGAAGGCATGGCGGCGGTGCGGCGGGCATTAAAAACGCCGCTCGCGACGAATATGTGTACGACGTCCTTCGACGATTTGCCGGGCAGTGTGAAGCACGCGTCGGAGGATATTATTTTGACGGATCACCACTACTGGGGCGGGCTGCGCGCCTCGATGGAGCTGGCGGCGCACTGCCGTACTTTCAGTCGCGGCGTATCGATGCACTCGAACAACCACGGTGGTATCTCGCTCGCGGCGATGACTCACCTCGGGGCGGCTATGCCGAATCTCAGCTACGCGCTCGACACTCATTACCCGTGGCAGTGGGAGGATATTATTGTTGGCGGGCGCATGAAAATCGAAGGCGGTTGCGTGGCACTCCCGAAAGGCGCGGGTCTCGGGGTGGAGTTGGACCGCGTGGCGCTCGCAAAAGCGGCGGAAAACTACCGGCGCTGCGGTTTCACGGAGCGCAACGACGAACCGGAGATGCAGAAGAAAGTGCCGGGGTGGAAATTTAAGGCGACGCGGTGGTGAGGCGGATTGTGGCTGGGTGGGGAAGGAAATATCTCGAATCGCGTGCAAGCACGCTCCTACCTTGGGCGCATGATACCCTTCCCCCAACGTTTCGCCGGTAAACACGCGCTCGTCACCGGTGGCGGTTCGGGCATTGGTCGCGCGATTTCCGTGCGGCTCGCCGCGGAGGGTGCGCACGTCGCGGTGTTGGAACGTAGCGCCGAGGCGGGGACCGAGACCGTGGCGGAGATTGTGGCGGCGGGCGGCTCGGCGCAGGTGCTGGCGGCGGATGTTTCCCATACGGAGGAAATGGAGGCGGCATTTGCCTCGCTCGAACGTCTCGACGTGCTGGTCAATAACGCGGGTATCGCCCACATCGGCAATGTCGTGACCACGCTGGCGGCGGATCTTGACCGGATCTACGCGGTGAACGTGAAGGGCGTTTATCACGGGCTGCATTTCGGCGTGCAAAAACTCCTGGCTGCGGGCGGCGGGGCGATCGTCAACTTGGCGTCGCTCGCATCGCGGGTGGGTTTGGCCGACCGGTTCGCTTATGGTATGAGCAAGGGCGCGGTTTTTACCATGACGCTTTCGGTCGCGCGGGATTTTGTGAACCAAGGGATCCGCTGCAATTGCGTCTGCCCGGCGCGCGTCCACACGCCGTTTGTCGATGGGTTTATCGCGAAAAATTATCCGGGTCAGGAAGCCGAGATGTTTGCCAAGCTCTCCGCGGCGCAACCCATCGGGCGGATGGGCGAACCGTCTGAGATTGCCGCGCTGGTGGCTTTCCTGTGCTCCCACGAGGCTTCGTTTATTACGGGTTCGGCCTACGACATCGATGGTGGCGCGACGCTGTTGCGGTGAGAGTCGGGCGGACTTCAGTCTGCTGTTGTTACCCCCTGAATGTTCGCGGCTGAGGCGGACTGACGTTCGCCTTACCCTTGCGGTCTGCGCCGACAGATGCTGATCACGACGGCGCCCCAGCAGGCACCTCCTCCCAAACCGGTTAAGCTCAGCTTGAAAACAAATTGGAATCACGATGGTTTTTCTCCGGGACCGTTGCTGAACAACGCGGGTGTGGGTGGGACGGCTCCCCGCCCTTCGGGCAATCGGATTCCGGAATCTTGAGCACTGCCCTTCGGCCTGTGTTTCGCTCGACCGGTTCGAAATGACCTCGTTGGGCGGAGACTTTTCTTGGCTGCGTGCCTGCCTCGAAACCCCTCATCCTTTCGGTGAAGCGTCTTGCGATTTTCCGGGTCAATGCCGTCATCGCTTCTTTCTTCCGTGAAGTTTCGCCACCTCTTCCTTGCCCTGGTCCTCTTGGTTGTCGCCCGCTCGACCGGGCTTGCGCAAACCGCGACGCTGACGCCGAACGCGGCCATGCTCAACGCCGCGGGTGGTCAGGTCACCCTCACTTGGACCGCGGCGTTTACGGGCACTGCAATTTACGATCTCACCGTGTTGCTGCCGGCTGGCTGGAGCTATGTCTCCGGGAGCGGGGAACCGAGTATCAAGCCGACGCCGGGACAGACGGGCGAGCTCGGCTGGGCGACCATTAATCTCGCGACTAATTCCGCGACCTTTGCTTTCACCGCAGCCTATCCCGCAGGCCTCACGTCCGCGACGATCACATCGGTCTTTGGACTGCGTCCCGCCACCGGCAGTCGCATTACTGTCACGCTCGGTCCGGTCGTATTGGGTGGTTCTCCGGTGATCGCGACGCCGCCCACCAGTCAGATCGCCAATGCCGGTACGAACGTCGCTCTCAGCGTTACCGCGACGGGCACTGCTCCGCTGACTTACGAGTGGCGCAAGGATGGTGCCCTCGTGGTGGGTGCTACGAATGCGGTGTTAACCCTCACAAGTGTCACTGCCGCGAGTGCCGGCAACTACACGGCCGTTGTGACCAATACATTCGGCAGTACGACGAGCGCGGCCGCTTCCCTGGCCGTCACGACCACTCCTCTGCCTCCGACGGTGATTGCCCCCTCGATCACCCAAGCGCCCACCAATCGCTCCGTTGCCACCGGTGCGAGCGCGACGTTCGCCGTCGTGGCCGCCGGCACCGCACCGTTCACCTACCAGTGGCGCAAGAACGGCGTGACCATCGTCGGTGCCAGCGCCGCAACGTATTCGATCGCGTCCGCGGCCGTGGCTGACGCGGGGTCCTACAGTGTGGTCGTGACCAACTCCGCCGGCGCGATCACGAGCACCGCTGCCATCCTCGAGGTCGCTGCGCCCGCGCCCCC
>CAMATV010000250.1 GCA_945861235.1 Opitutus sp. GAS368 | reverse complement strand
AACACCACTCGGCAAACGCCTCCGCCCGCGCGTCGTGACCACCACCGGTGCTGGCTGTGAGAACAAGAATACGGAGCTTGGACATGCGGTCAGGAAATCTTGAAATAAGTCGCTTGAATCCGGCGCTTGAGCGCCAGCGAACCAAAGCGCGAAATAAAGGGCGCGATCACCGCCTGGAAAAACCGTCCGATGCGCACCGTGTCGCTGCGATTCCGCAACAGCGCGCGCCGGAGCTCCGCCGCAGCCTCCGTGGGCGCCGGCCCCGACTCCATCATCGCCACAAACGCCGTCCACGCCCGCGCCATCCGCGGACTCTGCGCCGACGCCGATTGCGGTCGGCGGACCGAGCCTTCGAAATCCGTTCGATAGTCGCCGGGACGCACATCGAGTATGACCACCTTCGTGCCGGAAACCTCCATCATGAGACTTTCGTTGAGCGCGGAGAGACCCGCTTTCGTAATGTTATAGGCGGACTGAAAAGGCAGCGGAAACTCCGCCGCCAGCGACGAGATGTTGACCAGCGCGCCCCGGTTCCGCTCCAACATCCCCCCCAGCGCGGCGTGCGCGAGTCGCGCCGTGTTGATGAGCATCACCTGCAGCTGCTCCGCCCACACCGCGAAGTCGGTCGCCGCAAATTCCGCGAACACTCCGTAGCCGGCATTATTGATCACGAGGTCGAAGCCGCCCGCACTCCGGTCGGCCGCACGAAACCTCGCTTCGGCCTGCGGACCGTCCCGCAGATCCAGAATCACTGGCGTGAACCGCTCCCCGTGCTGGGTAACAAGCGCGGCGAGACGGGCGCCGTCGCGCGCCGTGCCCCAGACGCGGACCCCCTCGGCGAGCAGCATTTCCGCAAAGGCTCGGCCCAGGCCCGTGCTCGCACCGGTAATGAATGCCGTGCGGTGCAGATCGGAAACGCGTGCGGCGGCCACGGTGTTAGGCCACCCGCTTGAAGACCAGGGCGACATTGGCACCGCCGAATCCGCTGCTGTTCTTAATGACAATCTTGGGCGGCGTGTTCTCCGTCGTACGCAGAATATTGATACCTGCGCATTCGGGATCCAGCTTCGTGAGGTGCGCGTTGCCCGGCATAAATCCCTCCCGGATCGCCAGCGCGCAGAACGCGCTCTCCATCACCCCGGCGAGGGAAAGCCCGTGCCCGGTCAGCGCC
Source organism: Opitutus sp. GAS368 (assembly GCA_945861235.1). Classification (GTDB taxonomy): domain Bacteria; phylum Verrucomicrobiota; class Verrucomicrobiia; order Opitutales; family Opitutaceae; genus GAS368. The sequence continues at coordinate 4,159 of CAMATV010000250.1, read as the reverse complement.
TTCGTACTGCTCACCGCAGGACGCAGCGCGGAATCCTGAAACACGGATCGCAGGGCCCGCGCTTCCGAAATATCACCAATGAGCGTCGAGGTGGCGTGGGCGTTGACATAGTCCACCTGCTCCGGGGCGACCCCGCTGGCGCGGAGCGCGAGCGTCATCGCAGCGGCCGAGCCACTGCCTTCGGGATGCGAGATGGCGACGTTCCAACCGTCTGACGCTTGGCCCCAACCCAACACTTCCGCGTAAGGCGTCACGCCGCGACGCACGACCTCCTCCTCGGTCTCCAGCACCAGCGCCACACCGCCTCCGGTGCCGACGAACCCGTCCCGCGCGGCGTCGAACGGGCGCGATGCGAGATTCGGGTCGGTCTGCAGCGACAGCGTGCGCATGCCGGCAAACGGCAAAATGGCATCGAGGTTTCCATCTTCAGCCCCCACGACAAACATGCGCTTTTGTCGACCGAGCTTCAGGTCATCCAACGCGAAACCAAGCGCGTGCGCGGACGACGCACAGGCCGACGAAAAACCGCACGAAGAACCTTGAATTTTGAAGGCCGCGATCAAATTGAAATTCAGCGTGCCCGCAATCGAGGCCACGATCCCCAGCGGCGAACACCGCATCACCCCGACTTTATTGAGTCGGTCGTTATGGTAGTGCAGCAAGTAGGGCGATCCACCGGACGCGGCATAAAGTCCGGTGTGCGGATTGGAAATGTCGGGCTCGGTGAGCCGGGCGTCGGCGACCGCCTGCAGCATCGCGCACTGACCGTAAAGTCCATTGGGCGCCATCGTGCGCAGGAGCTCACGCTTAATCTTGTAGTTGGCCGGAAACGCCCAGTCTTCCGGATCAGGAGAATTCGTGGCGAAATCCTTGATCGTGCCGATCACCTTTACCGGAATCTCTGGCGTCTGGAACGGGGGGAAAACCTCAAAACCGTGGCGCAGTTCGCGGAGACTGCGCGATACGGTGGCCGCGTCGTTGCCGATGCTGGTGACGAATCCTAGGCCGGTGATAAAGACTCTGGGCATGCTTGGTAGGGCGGCCTAGAACACTCCACCAAACGGAAATGCATCGGACCGAGAGGCGAAGTGAAAGCAGTTCGCGCGCGCCGGTCAACGCGGGAGCAGACATCACCACGCGAAAACGGCGACCCTCATGGTCGCCGTAAATTTTGCTGGGCCCGACCTCGCGCGCGGTGGGGGGGCGCGACGGTGGCGTCAACCTGTCGCGTTCATCGCTACGCGCAACGGGGTCACCCCCGTCGCAGGTGCACCTGGCGAGCCATCGAGATTCTCCGCATGCGCGGACGATCCATTGATCGAAACGGGCGCAATGGCCGCGTCCACGATCAAAAAAGTGAGGGTGATTTCCTCGGCGATCACAGCCTTTTCCTGACCGACCCGAATCGCGCCTTCAAACGTGGCCAGCGGCATTTTCATGCGCTTCGGCTTGATCGAGAGCGAGAGGATGTCGCCGGGTTTGCAGATGCGATGGGCGCGCACGCCTTCGCAACCAGTAAAGAAAATTGACTGCGGGCTCACGACCTTGCCGGCTTCGGTGGGCGCGCCTTCCAGCAGATAAAGCACCGCCAGTTGCCCCAATGCCTCCAGCATAATGGAGGCCGGCATCACGGGATTATCCTTGAAGTGACCCTGAAGAAAAAATTCTTGGCCGGTGATCCTATATTTACCATTGGCCGCCGTCGAACTCACGGACGCTTCATTCAGAAAGAGAAAGGGAGGCTGAACCGGCATGACGGCACCAATGTGCTCGATCGGGATGAACTTCGTCGGCTTGGGCAGCGCTAGGCCGCGGATCTTGCAGTCGATAAAAGTCTTCACATCGCCGACCGTGCGCAGATTGCGGAGCTCGTCATTATTAATCGTCATCTGGAGAACGTCCTCCACCAAGATGACGATTTCCATCATCGTAAGGGAGTCGATTCCCAGATCCTCAATCAGCCGAAGATCATCGTCTGCATCCTTCAACTTGATGCGTAAATCCGGCTCAACAAAGCGCTCGATAATACCGATGACAACCGCCGGAACATGCTCGGCATTACCAGTCTTGCGAAACTGCACCGCCGATTCAAAAGCCGAGGGCGAACAACGCTTCAGCGCCTCGCGGAGCGCGGTTTCGTCCTCTGGAGAAAAGGGCTTGTTCGTTAACGGAATCGGCTTGTTAGTGCCCTGATTTGATAGAACTGCGTCTGGCATTATTCACTTCTTATAGGTTACGGGACGCCGGGATGTAAATCCATTTCTTGGTCGCAGTCCCCGAGCAACGTCAGCGGCGGCTGGCGCCAGCTCCCGCGTCTGCCGATAAAATACGCCCGCCCCAGCCCATCGCTGCGCTTGCCAGAACCCCGCCACCGCCCCATCTCTCTGCCGTTATTCCAGCATACGTTGACCCACGCCTGCTGACCGCACTCAACACCAGCGCATGTCCGCAATTTCAACGGCTCCCAACGCCCGGCCGGTTTTTCTGATTACGCACGAGTTTTATCCGGTGCGGGGCGGTATCGCGACCTTCACCGAAGAAATTGCCCGTGCCAGCGCGAGTCTCGGCTACAACATCGAAGTCTGGGCCCAATCCGCTCCGGCCGCCGTCGAACGACCCGACTGGCCCTTCCGCCTTCGCCGCCTTCCGCTCAAGGGCACGCACGATATCTGGTGCCAGGCCCAACTCGCGCGCGAACTGATCCGCCACCGCCGCGAACTCCGCCACGCCACCGTCTATTTGCCTGAACCCGGGCCGATGATGACGATGATGCTCCTGCAATTTTTCCACGCCTTCCGCCCGCGACGCCTCGTGCTCACGTTTCACGGCTCGGAAATCCTCAAGTTCACCCGCAGCCCCTTGCGTCGCTGGCTCGCCGGACAACTCATCCGCCGGGCCACTCGCATCAGCACACTCACCCATTACACGCAGGAACTGCTCGTCGCTCATTTCCCCGCGGCCGCCGAAAAGATTTTCCTCACTCCCGGCGCACTCCGCTCCGACTTCGCCGTCGTCCCGCCCAAACCCGCGAGCCCCCGGAAAAAAATCGTTATTCTCACCGTCGGCCGCCTCCACCCGCGCAAAGGCCAACTCCTCACCTTGCAGGCGTTGCAAACCCTCGCACCCGACGTCAGCTCCCGCCTCGAATACTGGGTCGTCGGCGGCCAGAGCAAGGGTAACTACGAGACCCAACTCCGCGCCGCCGCCGCCGAAAAACCCGATCTCGCCGTCCGCTTCTTTGGCAACATTCCCGACGAGGAACTCTCCGATCTTTACGACCGTGCCGACATCTTCGCGATGACGAGCCTCAACCTCGAACACAGTGTCGAGGGCTTCGGCCTCGTTTACCTCGAAGCTGCCGCCCACGGCTTGCCGGTCGTGGCTCACGACGTCGGCGGTGTTTCCGAGGCCGTCAGGGAAGGCGTCACCGGCCTCCTCGTCCCACCCCATCGCCCCGCCCAACTGGCCGCGGCTTTTGAAAAACTCATCCACGACGAGCCATTGCGCCGCAAGCTGGGTGCCGCCGGTCGCGATTGGGCGACGCGCAACTGCTGGAAAGAATCGGCCGCGGCCCTCTTCAGTTCGTTCGACGCCGAGACCGAGCCATGATCTCCGTGCGCGCCCAGATCACCGTCCGCTACGCCGAAACCGACATGATGGGCATCGTCTATCACGCGAATTATCTTCCGTGGTTTGAAGTCGCCCGCACCCAGCTCCTCCGCGAGCAGGGCTTCCCCTACCGTCAGCTCGAGACCGCTGGCTATCGCCTTCCCGTCCTCGAAGTCGCCGCCAAATATCGCCGTCCCGCGCTCTACGACGACACCCTCACGATCGTCGCCACCATTCGCGAAAAACCGCTCTTGCGCATTCGGATCGATTACGAGGTTTTCCGCGGCGACGAACTTTTGGCCACCGGCCAGAGCGCCCATGCGTTCTGTGATCTCACGGGTCGGCCCACCCGACCACCCGCAGCGTTCGTCGCACGGATGAACGCACTCTTTACGTAACGAGTCCGGCCTCCGCCGCATATTCCGCGAGCACCGTCGCGTCCGTCTCCGTCGCCTCCGCTCCCGCCAGCAGGGCCCGTCCGCCGAGGCGATACACCGCCCACACCGCATGCGCGCGCACCAACGCCAAATCATGGGCGCGTGCCAACTCG
>CAMATV010000249.1 GCA_945861235.1 Opitutus sp. GAS368 | reverse complement strand
TGCAGCCGCGGTGATGGTGCTGGCGAAAGCGGCGAGGGCGAGGCCGAGGAAAAAAGAGCGTGGCTTCATGATTTCGTCGGGGTGGGGCGCACGCCGCTCAACGGATGGGCGGTCACGGCGTCCCAGGCGAGTTGCTGGAGGAGGCGGTTCAGGGTGTCGGCTTGGGGTAAATCTTTTAGCGACGCAGGCACCGGCAAGCCGACGGGACTGCGGCCGTAGATCGCGGCGAAATGGCAATACGTCACGAGCACGGCGAGCGGCGGATACGGATGGCCGAGGTCGTCGCGGAACAGGTCGGTCTGTTTCGTGAGACCGGGCGCCCGGCCCTCGACGATTTTTTCACGCAGCGCAGAGACGGCGTCACTCACCGGCACGAGGAAAACGGCGGTGCGGCCAATGGTGGTGTTGAGCGTGCGCACCTGGGCCTCGAGATTGACGAGCCAGGCGGAGCGGTGCGCGTCGCGCTGAGCGCGGAGCGAGGCGATCGTGGCGGCATTGCGGGTTTCGTTAGTGAATGACTTGCCCGAAGTGCCCTCGCGGGTAGGCCACGAGGCTTGTACGAGCACGCGCAGGGTGGGGTTTTTTTCGAGGCCGAGTTTCGTGAAGTGATCGATCCCCGGGTCGGGCATGAGCGCGTTGGGAGAGAGCGTGAGGACGTCGACCTTGCTTTCGCGGAGGGCGGCCTTGGCGCGATTCTTTTCTTCGGGCAGGTCCCAGTGTTGGATCACGCGGGAGCCGCCGATCATTTGCTGACCGGCATTGACGTGCGCGATGCCCGCGGCTTCGGCCATGGGCGGCAGGAGCTTTGCGGTGTAGATCATGAAGCTGTGGGCGCAGACGAAGACGCGCTGGCCGGCGGGTGGAACGGATTCGGCGGCGATTGATGCCGAGCAGGCGAACAGTGCGGCGAAGATAACGGCGAGGGCGGCGACAGGAGTGTCGCCGATCCGTCGGAAGGAAGCGGTCATGCGATGAGGTCTTTGATGACTTGGCCGCCGAACTGGCTGAGCTGTTTGAAGCGGCCGGCGTGGTAGTAGGTGAGTTTGTTGTCGTCGAGGCCGAGGAGGCGGAGGAGGGTGCAGTGCACGTCGCGCACGTGGTGGACTTTGTCCACGGCGGTCATGCCGGTCTCGTCGGTGGCACCGATGGTGTGGCCGGCTTTCACGCCGCCGCCGGCTAGCCACATCGTCATGGCGTGGGGATTGTGGTCGCGGCCGTAGGCGGTGCCGCCGCGCACGCCGTTATCGGGGGTGCGGCCGAACTCGCCGCACCAGACGATGAGCGTGCTGTCGAGCAGGCCGCGCTGTTTGAGATCGGTGATGAGGGCGGCAATGGGCTGGTCGACGCCGCGGACGAGATTGCCATGAGCGCGCTCGATGTAGTCATGGCTATCCCACGAGCCGTTGTAGAGCTGCACGAAGCGCACGCCTTTTTCCACTAGCTTGCGAGCGAGGAGACATTTGCGGCCGAAGCTGTCGGTGGCGTCGCTGCCGATGCCGTAGAGTTCCTTGGTGGCTTGGGTTTCCTTCGAGAGGTCGAGGGTCTCGGGGACCTGCATTTGCATGCGGAAGGCGAGCTCGTAGTTATCCATGCGCGCAGCAAGTTCGTCGACGCCGGGATGTTGCGCGGCGTGGGTGGTGTTGAGTTGGGCGATGAGATCGAGGTTCTTGCGCTGACGCTCCGGGGTGACGCCGGCGGGGGGCGAGAGATCGAGGATCGGCGAGCCCTTGGCGCGGAGGGGAGTGCCCTGAAAACTCGCGGGCAGGTAACCATTGCTCCAATTGGCGGTGCCGCCCTGCGGATAGGACACTTCGGGGAGGACGATGAAGCCGGGGAGATCTTGGTTGAGGGAGCCGAGGCCGTAGTTGATCCAAGCCCCGAGGCCGGGATCGCCGCCGAAGCGGTTGCCACAGTTCATCTGATACATCGCGGTCGGATGGTTGACGCTGTCGACCTGGCAGCCGCGATAGAAGCAGAGATCGTCGGCGACGCGGGCGAGGTGGGACCAGTTCGTCGCCATGTCGGCGCCGCTCTGGCCGGCCTTGTGGAACGAGAACGGGCTTTGGACGTAGTAGCGTTTGCCGCTCTCCATTGCGGATTTTTGTTTCCCCTCGCGGGTGAATTCCTGGAGGTGGAGGCGCGCGAGGGCGGGCTTCGGGTCGAAGGTGTCGATGTGCGAAGGGCCGCCTTCCATCATGAGAAAAATGCAGTTCTTCGCTTTAGCGGGGAGGTGGCCGGGGCGCGGCGCGAGCGGATTGACTTTCTCGGAAGCGCGGGCGGGGGAAGAAAGCAGAGCGGAAAATGCGACGCTGCCGAGGCTCGCGCCGAGGCTGTAGAGGAAATCGCGCCGGGTAGGAGCGTGGAGGGCGCGGGCGCCGGCGCAGGGGAAATAGGGTGATTTCATCGGAGGAGAGCGGATGGGCAGAATAGTGGGAGAACCGAAAAAGGGGAGAGGGAGTGGCCGGATGCTGGGAGTCGAAATTTACCCACTGCAGGGATCTGAATTCAGGCAGGAAGATTTTATTGGTAAGAAGATTTCCGGAAGCGCGGTGAATGGCGGGAGGTGGGGATCGGAATATTCTCCTGCCAATAAAATCTTCCTGAGTAAACGGATTAGAGCGTAGGTGAAGAACTCAAGAAGTCGAAAAATCGGACGGGAAGATTTCAGGGAGAGACATCGCGGGTGATCGTGGTGAAAGTGAGGTCGTGGAGGGAGAGGTTGGCCCATAGCAGACGCTGGAGCGGGCTCGCTCGGAGCAGGCGTTGGAGGTGCGTGCGGTGGGTGGTGTCGACGGACGACAGCGTGGTCACGACAAAGGCGGTGTCGGGGGTCGCGAGATGGAAGCGCTGGTTGCCGAGTAGCTCGGCACCGCGCATCATAGGGAGCAGGCGGATGACCTCGGACTCGCCGCCGAGCAGGTGCGTCAGGCCGCGGAGGTAGAGGGGGGTCTCGAGGCCTGTGCCCCAGTCGGCCACGAGTTCGGCGACCACGGTGAAAAACGGATCAGGCTGATCGACGTGACAGGAAAAGCGGCGGCGTTCGGCGCGATCGAGCGGAGCGTTGACGAAGCGCGATTCGACGGAAGGCGGACGAAAATTAACGAGTTTGCCGCGCGCGGCGTCGGTGAGAAACAGGTAGTTGAGCAACTGCGCCTCGTGGGCGGGTGCGAGCGCGTTCTCGGTTTTGAGTTCGTAGATGGCACGACCGGCCACGACGAGATCTGCGAAATACTGGTGAACGAAACTGCGAAAGGAGACCGTGATCGGAAACTCGCGCTGCACAGGGCCGAGGCCGTCGGCGGTGAGGCGGGCGGCGAGGTCGACTTGGTAGACGGTTTCGTCGCAGAGTCGGCCGAGGTCGCGCTGAGCGGCGAAGGCATGCGCCATCACTCGATGATCGAGTTGTCTGAACTCTTCGGTGGAGAGTCGTGGCAAAGTAAAGGGTAGCTCGATCGGCACTGGGCGGGAAACGGGGTTCGAGGGATCGGTGGCTTGGTGGTTTGGGGAAATCTTCTTACCAACAAAATTTTCCTGCCCTGATGGATCGGAATTTTGGGCAGGAAGATTTCATGGGTAGGAAGATTTTCCGGACCAAAGCAGAGCTGGGCGGGGCTTTAGTCGACATACGAAAATTTGTTGACGTTGAAGAGTCGTGGCAGAGTAAAGGGCACCTCAATCGGCATAGGGCGGGAAACTGGGTTCAAGAAATGGGTGCCTAGGTGGTTTGGGGAAATTTTCTTACCAAGAAAATTTTCCTGCCTCAACGGGTCGGAATTTTGGGTAGGAAGATTTTATTGGTAGGAAGATTTTTCGGAGCAAGGCAGAGGAAAAAAGGCTCAGTCCACATACGAGAATTCGTTAGCGTTGAAGAGGGCGAGGCAGACGTCGGCGAGGGCGCGGGTGCGGAGTGGGACGTCGGCGGGGCAGAGGTCGGGGACGAAGTCGGCGTTGGCGTGAAGTGTCTCGGTGAAGGAGAATTTCTCGCCGGTGTTTTCCTCCACAGCTTCGCGGCGGATTTCGCGGGGCGGGGCGGTTGTGACCGGGGTGTCAGAGGCGATCAGCGTGGTGATGTTCTTCCAGTGTGCGAGGCACGCGGCGAGTTCGGCGGCACTCGGGGCGCGCGAATACGCGAGGGCGAAACAGCGAGCGAGGGCATCGGCATCGGACGACGTTTCTTTGATCGCGCGGGCGGCGAGGGCGAGGGCGCGGGCGTGGCTCGCGGCACCGTTAAACAGACTGAAAACCTGCGGCGTGACGGTGGAGGCGTCGCGGCGCTCGCAGGAGAAATCGGGCGTGGGCTGGTTGAACACTTCCATTGCGGGATCGGGGAGGCCGCGAATTTTCAGCGCGTAAAGGCTGCGGCGGTGGCGCTGCGCCGGGAGCGGATTGGGAATCCACGCGGAAGCGAACGTGCCCATCACTTGGCGCGGCTGGAGCGCGGCCTCGAGATTCATCTCGGGGCGATTGGGAATGCCGCCGAGCGTCGCGTTCAGCTCTCCGGTGGCCGTGAGCATCGCGTCGCGCAGTTCCTCGGCGGTGAGCCGACGCGGGGCAAAGGCGGCGTAGCTCGTGCCCGCGGGATCTTTTTCGGCGAGGAGTTTGCGGTCTGGGTGCGCGGAGCTGCGACGGTAGACGTCGCTCGTCATGATGACGCGGTGGAGTTTTTTGAAGGACCAGCCTTGCTCGACAAACGTGGCGGCGAGCCAGTCGAGGAGCTCGGGGTGGGTGGGTTTCTTGCCGGTGCTGCCGAAATTATTTGGGTTGCCGGCGAGCGGTTGACCGAAATGCCAGAGCCAGACGCGATTCACGATGGCGCGGGTGGTGAGCGGATTTTCGGCGGTCGCGACCCACTCGGCAAACGCGGTGCGGCGGCCTTCGATGGTGTCGGGCACGGGAGTTTTTGGCGCGACACCGATGGCGCTGAGCACGCCGGGCGATACTTTTTCACCGAGGGCAAACGGATCGCCGTAGGTTAAGATGCACGTCTGCTCCAGTTCGCCTTCGGTCATGCGATTCACGGGCATGCGCAGGGGATTGAAGACGGACTTCAGCTCGGGGGTGCGCCCGTTGTAGACGGCGAGGGCGAAGGGCTCGTAGCGGTCGAGTTCCCACTTGAGACGTTCGAGGCCTTTGCGGGCGACGCGCTCGTTGCCGTAATCTTCAGGACTGAAGCCGACGAGTTTCGGTGGAAACTGATCTTCGGGCACTTTCTGGCGGGTCATCGCGGCGCGCGCGAGGTTGAAGGCGCCTTCGAACTCCTTGCGCTTGCCGCCGCGCTCCTGGGTGCGCGCCGCTTCGATGGCGACGTTCCACTTCGTGGGATCGACGCC
>CAMATV010000248.1 GCA_945861235.1 Opitutus sp. GAS368 | reverse complement strand
CACGACGAGGTGATCAAGTGAATGGCGGTCGCCCGTCTTAGTGTTTTTTTGCGTCGGCGTGGACGCCGTTCATCATGATGCGGTCGGTCCAGGCGAGCACTAAGGCGGAGACGAGGAAGATGACGTGGATGCAGACCTGCCAGGCGATGGCATCATTGATGATTTTGAAGTCGGCTCCGCGCACTTCGATGAAGGTCTTGAGGAGGTGGATCGACGAAATGCTGATGAGGGCGGTGCCGAGTTTGATCTTGAGGACGCCGGCGTTTACGTGGCTGAGCCACTCGGGTTTGTCGGCCTTGCCGCTGAGATCGAGACGGGAGACGAAGGTCTCGTAGCCACCGATGACCACCATGATCACGAGGTTGGCGACCATCACGACGTCAATGAGGCCGAGGACACCGATCATAATATCAGTGCTCACCTTATCCACGTTTCCACCGGCGAGGAAGAGGTGCAGCATGTGCCAGAGTTCGGCGAAGAACTGGCAGACGTAGACCAACTGCGCGACAATGAGGCCGAGGTAAAGGGGGGCCTGGAGCCAGCGGCTGGAGAAAATCGAGCCTTCGACGGCGCGCTCGAGCAAGGAAGCCTTGGGTGCATCGCCCTCGGTTTCGGGGGACGGTGGCTGGGAATGGGCGTGGGAGGACATATATTGGGAAAGTTTGGAGCGCGTAAAGGCGGGAGGGAGAGAGAGCGGTTGCTGGAGTGGCCCGCAACAAAAACATGAGAGAGCGGAAAAACGCCCGACGTAAAGCGGGCAGCGAGGAGCGGGTAGCGCGAGACTCCAGCCCGCGCTTTGAAGCACGAGTGGCGAGCGACGATTTTTCGGACGCGGGCTGAAGCCTTGCGTGACCGCGGACTCAGATCGCCCCGATGGCTTCGTCGAGGACGGCGAGGAGAAAATCGGCGTCAGCTGGCGTGATGTTCATCGGCGGGGCGCAGCGGATGGTCTGGCCCCAGAGGCCGCCTTTGCCGAGGAGCAGGCCGAGCTCGCGGGCGTTTTCGACGGCTTGGGCGCACTCTTCGCGACCGGGCGCTTTCGTCGCGCGGTCCTTCACAAACTCGATGCCGAGCATCAGGCCCTTGCCGCGAACATCGCCGATGACTTTGTGTTTAGCTTTCAGTTTTTCCAGGCCAGCGAAAATGTAGGCACCGAGTTTGAGGCAGTTCTCCTGGGTCTTTTCCTGCTCGATGACTTCGAGCACGGCCTTGCCGATGGCGGTGACAACGGGGTTACCGCCGAAGGTGTTGAAGTGAACTTTCTGCGCCATCACGGCGGCGATTTTCGGTGTGGTCACGACCGCGGCGAGCGGGGCGCCGTTGCCGATGCCCTTGGCCAGCGTGACGATGTCGGGGATGACGCCTTGCGTTTCGAAGCCCCAGAAATGCGTGCCGGTGCGGCCGAAGCCGGTCTGGACTTCGTCGGCGATGCAGAGACCGCCGGCGGCGCGCACGTGTTCGTAGGCGTGCTGGAGGTAGCCTTGGGGGAATTCGACGAAGCCGCCCACGCCCTGGATGGACTCGGCGAAGAACGCGGCGATTTTTCCGGGCGTCGCATAGTTGATGAGGTCTTTGACATCGTCGGCGTATTTCACGCCGGCCTCGGGGTCGCCGTAGCCGAAGTGTCCGCGGTACGGATACGGGGCGATCGCGTGGTGGACGCCGAAGGAATGGGGCGTATTGAATTTCCAATTGCTGTGGGCGGTGAGGCCCATCGAGGCGGGGCTGCCGCCGTGGTAGCCGTTGCGGAGCGCGATGGCGTCGTAGTTGCCGGTGGAGAGGCGCGCCATGAGCAGCGCGAGGTCGTTGGCCTCGGAGCCGGAGTTGACGAAATAAACGACCTTGAGATCGCCGGGCATTTTCGCGGCGAGTTTTTCGGCGAAGGCCCCGATGTTGGGGTTGAGGTAGATCGTGGTGGAGTGCTGGAGCGTGGCGTTTTGGGCGTTGGCAGCGGCGAGGACGTGCGGGTGGCAGTGGCCGACGCTGACGGTCACAATGCCGCCGAGGCCGTCGAGGTAGCGTTTGCCGGTGGAGTCCCAGACATACTGCATTTTGCCCTCCACGATCATGATCGGCTGCTGATAGTAGAGGAAGAGGCCGGGGTTGAGGAATTGTTTGCGCTGCGCGAGGACCTGATCGAGCGAGAGACCGGCGTAGGGCTGCGGCTGATGCGGGGTGGGAGGGAGAGGGATGGATTTCATGGGAGATGAAGGACGGAGTTTTTAACCAAGGCTCGCACGGATTAACACGGAAAAAGGCGGGGCAAAATGGCGACAATGCTGAAGCCGTTTTTTTAGGCGGATTCACCTGCGGGGTTGTCAAGGCCGAGGACGTTGCGCCAGCGGCCGCGGACGGCTACGGCGCTGGGGCGACCCTCGATCGGCCAGCCCTCGAAGGCGGAGCCGTCCAAGTTCATGGGTTCGGACTTCGCGGAGATTGCGGGCCTTGACGGATGATGCCAACGGAGCACAACGCGTGGCGTTCACCCCGGCGTTGGCAGTGTGCTCTCGAGGGCGTCGCAGGTGAGGAAAACCCCGCGTTCTGAGCGGATACGCTGGCCATGTTCGGCGGCGAGCTGCGCGATTTGCGGGTCGCCCAGTAGCGGGGTGAGTGCGCGGGCGCAGTTGGCAGCGGTGTAGTGTGGGCGCGAGAGCGTGCGGCCGACGCCGAGCCGGACGATACGCGCAGCGTTGTCGAACTGGTCGTGGGCGAAGGGCACGATGAGCATGGGGCGACCGGCCCGCAGCGCCTGCGCGGTGGTGCCCACGCCACCTTGATGAACGACGACGGCGGCGTGCGGGAAAATCTCGGCGTAGGGGAGATAGTCCCACGCGAAGATCGTGGGCGGAAGGTCGGGTGGGGGGAGATTTTTTCCGAACAGGAGTAAGGCGCGTCGACCGAGGAGTTGGGCTGCGTGGGCGCTGGTGGCGTAGAAATTATTCGCCGCGAAAACGGCGGCAGAACCCAGCGTGAAGACGATGGGTGGGGCACCGGCGGCGAGGAAGGTCGCGACGGCGGGCGGGAGAGGCGTGGGCGAAGCAGCGGCGGAGGGGTCTTCGTTTTCGTCGTAAAAGCAGAAGCCGGTTTGCACCGTGCGGGCGGACCAGTCGGGTTGTGGGGATTGGAGGACGGGAGAAAAAAGAGCGAGGTCGAGGAGCGGGGAGTGCTTGCCGGCGAAGAGCGGGTTGCCGCCGGGGGCGAGGCCGAGTTCGCGGCGGAAGGCGCGGACCGGGGCCCACCATGAATCCGTGAGGAGGGCGGCGCAGCGGTTCATGGCGCGCACGACGAAGGGCGGGCACGCGTGCAGCCACGGGCCGCCGCCGCGGAGGGGTGGGATGCACGGATCGTGGATGGAGAAATACGACAGCGGTGCGAGCGCATAGGACACCCAGCGGAGCCCGGTCTGCTCGACGAGGAGCGGGGCGGCATAGACGAGTTCGTTGGTGATGAGCAGGTCGGCACCGGCGCTCGCGCGTGCGAGGTCGGCGTGCATCTCGCGCACGGCGGGCAGCATTAATTCACGGAGCAAATATTCGGAGCCGCGCGGGCCGTCCATGACGCGGCGGACGAGGGCTTCATCGAGGATCGAGATCTCGGGGCGCAGGGGAGCAAAGGTGTAGCCGAGGGCAGAGATTTTTTTCCGGTAAAGTTCGGACGTGGCGAGCACGACGGTGTGACCGCGGCGGCGAAGTTCGTGGGCGAGCGCGAGGATGGGATGCAGATCGCCGAGTGAACCGAAGGTGGCGATGACAAGGCGGGCCACGGCGGAGGACGGCGAGCAGCGGGGAGGCCGAAGGGAAGGGTGGAGCCCGCGCTATTTCAGACGGACGGGTTTCCCGGGGCGGGCACCGGTGAGGCGGGTGTCGCGGATGACGGGGACGCCGTTGACGATCACCTCGGTGAAGCCGACAGCGTAGTGGTGGGGATCGTCGTAGGTGGAAGGATCGGACACGGTCGCGGGATCGAAAATGACGATGTCGGCGAAGGCACCGGGGCGAAGTTCGCCGCGGTCGCGAAGCTGGAAGGTTTTTGCGGGGAGCGAGGACATTTTGCGGACGGCGTCTTCGAGGGTGATGACTTTTTGCTCGCGCACGTAGCGGCCGAGGATGCGAGCATTGTTGCCGTAGCCGCGCGGGTGAGGGACGGCGTCGCCGAAGCGGCGCACGCCGGCATCGGAAGCGATCATCGTGAAGGGTTGCGCGAGGAATTTTTTGAGGTCGGGTTCGCTCATACCGTGAAACACGCCTTGGGCGCCGCCGCGCGACTCGATTTCGAGGATGGTCTCGATCTGGTCGTCGAGCGTGTCGGCCCCGCGGAGGATCTTCGCGGCTTGCGGGATGGTTTTTCCGTTGAGGCGTTTGTCGGCCTTGAAATTGGCGACGACCGCGTAGGTGTAGTCGCCGCGTTTGCCCTTCGCGATGGAGTCTTTCATTTCGGCGACCATGCGGGCCTTGGTGGCAGGATCGGCGAGACGTTCCTGGTAACGCTTGGCGCCGCCTTCGCGAAATTCAGCGGCGATCAGGGCAGAGATGCCAGTGCTCGAAGCGGTGTAGGCGTATTGATCGTGGGTGATCGCGAGGCCGGAGGCGCGGGCCTTGTCGAGGTAGGCGATGATTTCATCGGCGCGGCCCCACGTGACGGGGCCAGAGAGTTTCAGGTGAGAAACCTCGGCCGGAATCTTGGCCTCGCGGGCGATGGTGGTGAGTTCGTCGAGGGCGGTGAAAATACCGGTGCTCTCGGAACGCATGTGGCTCGCGTAGATGCCGCCGTGGGCCGAGGCGACCTTGGCAAGAGCGACGATCTCGTCCGTTTTGGCGAAAGTGCCGGGGAGATAAATGAGACCGGTGCTGAGGCCGACCGCGCCATCCTGCATGGCTTGAGCGACCAGGGCGCGCATCTGGTCGAGTTCGGCGGCGGTGGGTGGACGGGCGAAACTGCCGCCCATGACTTGTCCGCGCACGGTATTGTGGCCGATGAGTGTGGCCACGTTGACGGCGACTGTGGTGCGAGTGATGGCGTCGAATAACTCGGCGACGTTGAGTTTCGAGCCGCCGCAGTTGCCGGTGACGATGGTTGTCACGCCCATGCGGAGGAAGTTCTCGGCGACGGGAAGTTCCGTGATATCTTCGGCGTGGGTGTGGACGTCGATAAATCCCGGGGCGACGATGCGGCCGGCCGCGTCGATCTCAGCGCGGGCCGTGGAGCCGGCGGGGAGTTCTCCGAGCGCAACGATGCGATCGCCGCGGATGGCGAGATCGCCGGTGACGGCGGGCGCGCCGGTGCCATCGATGAGCGACGCGCGGCGGATGACGAGGTCGTAGTCTTGAGCGCGGGCAATGACGGTGCAGAATAGAACCAG
>CAMATV010000247.1 GCA_945861235.1 Opitutus sp. GAS368 | reverse complement strand
TCGGCCAAGAGACGGGAAGCGAGCGTGAGCACGTCCTGTCCGCGGGTGCCACTGCGGAGGAGCATGGCGAGCAGTTCGGTGTCGTTGAGCGCACCGACGCCGTATTTTTCGAGGCGTTCCTGCGGGCGTTCACCGACGGCGGTTTCGCGAAGACGATTGGGGACGGGGTATGCAACGGGGTCGGTCACGGCTTTGGGTTTGGACAGATTTCGCTTCGCTGCCAATCTTTGCGCGTATGAATCCTCTCCGTGTCGTCGTCTGGGGCGAAAACATTCATGAGCAGCAGGACGCTGCGGTCGCGGCGATCTACCCGCGGGGGATGCACGTGGCCATCGCCGAGGGCATCCGCGAATTCTTGCCGGCGGCTGAGGTCAGCACTGCCACGTTGCAGGAGCCGGAGCACGGTCTCTCGGCCCAACGACTCGCAACGACGGATGTGCTGACGTGGTGGGGACATCGCGGGCATGCGGATGTGAGCGACGAAGTCGTTGAACGCGTGCAGCGACGCGTGTTGGCAGGCATGGGGCTGATCGTGCTGCACTCGGCTCACTACTCGAAAATTTTCAAACGACTGATGGGCACGACGTGTTCGTTGACCTGGCGTGTGGCCGGCGAGCGCGAGCGGCTGTGGGTCTGCAATCCGGGGCATCCGATTGCGCAAGGGATCGATCGGTATTTCGAACTGCCCCGGGAGGAAACCTATGGCGAACCGTTCGCCGTGCCGACGCCGGACGAGCAGGTGTTCAACTCTTGGTTTGAGGGCGGCGAAGTATTTCGCAGCGGCTGTTGCTGGCACCGGGGGAACGGAAAAATCTTCTATTTCCAGCCCGGCCATGAAATTTATCCGACCTATTTTGATCGCAGTATCCGCCGCGTGATTGCCAACGCGGTCGGGTGGGCGCTTCCGCAAGGAGCGTGGGTCGATTCCTGCCTGAACGCGAAGATCGCGCCCGAACGCGAGCGGCGTCGCGAGGCCTGACTCAATAGTGCTTCACGTAGCCGTTGCGACGAAGTCGCTCGAGCCAGCGTTCTTGGCCGCTGCGCGACATCTGCGTGACGAGAATGCGCTCGATCTGGTCGCGCACTTCATCGATCGGCTGAATCCCGGAAAATTTGCGGTCCTCGGCGAACAACAGAAAACAGCCCTCGGGTAGGAGGACGGCTTGAGAGGACTCGCCTTTTTTGAGGGCAAAGGCCGGGTCGCTGAATTCTTTCTTGAAGTCCGAACGTTTCATCCAGCCCCAGTCGCCGCCCTTGGATTTGCGGGCATCCTTGCTGTATTCTTTGGCCAAGTCCTCGAAGCTCGTGCCGGCCTTGAGCTTGGTGAGGATTTCGCCGGCTGCCACGGTGAGCTGGGCATCGGTCTCACCGTCGTTGCGGGTGAGTTGGATCAGACGAAGGTGAACTTCGTCTTCGCGGTAAAAGCGGTCTTTGTTTTCGTTGTAGAAAGTCTCGATCTTGACCGGGCTGACGGAGCCTTGGGATTTCCGCTGCTGACCCTGCATGTAACGATAAATGATTTCTTCTTCCTGTTCGCGACGGAATTCCCGGAGGGTCGTGCCGCGGGAGCGGAGGTAGGCGAGAAACTTGGACCGGTCGTTGTCAAATTGCTCGCTCTCCATCCGGGCGATCTCGGCATCGACGATGGCTGCCGGGATCTGTTTTTTCTCATCTTTGCGGAATTCTTTGATGATCAGGACGCGGTCGATCAGGTCTTGAATGACACTGTCTTGGAGGGCCTCAATCTTGGCGTTGTATTCTTGTTCGTTGCGGATGGTTTCGCGTTGGAGACCGGGGAGCAGCGGGGTGATTTCGCGACTGACGTCGGCGACGGTGATGATCTTGTCCTCGGCCACGGCGACGATGCCATTGGCGTAACGCAGATTGAGGTTATCCCCGGCGGCGGGGACGGACGGTTGCGCGCAAAACCCCGTGGCGGCGAGCGTGACGTAAGAGGCTAGAGAGAGACTGCGGCGGAGCATCATGGAATCGGCAGATTGTTCAGAAACGTAATAATTTCCCGTAAACGTAGGAGTGGCTTGGGGGCGGTCAACCTTGGAAACCGGGTGCCCACTTGCACCCAATCGTCGCGGCGTCCGCTGTTGCGCAGGCATTTCAGCCGGCTCGACTCGGTTTCGACGGAGACGATGCCCATTTGTTCCGCCCGAACGCGGATTTCGGTGACGAGGAGGAGCGCTTTGACCTCTTCGCCGAATTTGCCGAAGCGGTCGCGGAGGTCGGACTCGATCTGCTTGAGGGCGGGCAACGCGTCGGCAAGGGCGAGTTTCCGGTAGAAATCGATGCGTAGGCGGGTCTCGGCGATGTAGGCAGACGGGATGCGAGCCTGGATCCTGTCTACCTCGACGGCTCCGCCCGCCACGTGCTCAGCGTCACGGATCGCGGTGTAGCTATCGGAGTGACGCCCGCGGTCAGCGGTGGCGGCGTCACGAGCGAGGCTTTCACCAACGAAGACGAAATCGATTTTGACGTTCGCGCGGATGGCGGCGGCGGTTTTGTCGCCTTTCAGACGGGCGACGGACTGACGCAGGAGTTGGCAGTAGAGTTCGAAACCGATGCCAACAATGTGGCCGCTTTGCTCGGCGCCGAGAAGATTGCCGGCACCGCGAAGTTCGAGGTCGCGCATCGCGATGCGGAAGCCGGCGCCGAGTTGGGTGTGCTGGCGCATCGCGGTGAGGCGTTGGCGGGCAACTTCAAGGAGCCGAGTGTGGCGGTGGAGCAAAAGGTAGGCGTAGGCTTGATGTTTGAAGCGCCCGACGCGGCCACGGAGTTGGTAGAGTTGCGAGAGGCCGAAGCGGTCGGCCCCTTCGATGATGATCGTGTTGCAGTTGGGAATATCCAGACCGCTCTCGATGATCGTCGTGCAGACGAGGACTTGGTAGCGGCCGGCGACAAACTCGGTCATGACCCGTTCCAGCTCGTGGGCGTCCATCTGGCCGTGGCCGGTGCCGACGGTGAGATCGGGCACGAGCTCGCGGAGGCGGGCGGCGACGAGCTCGATGGTCTGCACCCGATTGTGCAGATAAAAAACTTGGCCGCCGCGGCGGATCTCGTGGTGTACGGCATCGACCACGATTTTTTCTTCGTAGGTTTTGACGATGGTTTGAATCGGGTGGCGGTTCGTCGGGGCGGTCTCAATCACGCTGAGGTCGCGCGCTCCGGTGAGTGCCATGTAGAGCGTGCGCGGAATGGGCGTGGCGCTCATCGAGAGTACGTCGACCGTGGCGCGCATAGCCTTGAAGGCTTCCTTGTGTTTCACGCCGAAGCGCTGCTCTTCGTCGATCACGACGAGGCCGAGCTCGCGGAATTTCACGTCTTTCTGGAGAACGCGGTGCGTGCCGATGAGGATGTCCACTTGCCCGGCGGCGACGGCTTCGAGGATTTTCTTCTGCTCGGCGCGCGTGCGAAAACGGCTGACCATCTCGACGGCAATCGGGTAGCTGGCCATCCGTTCGCGAAACGTGTTGAGATGCTGCTGCGCGAGAACCGTCGTCGGCACGAGCACGGCGACCTGCCGCCCGCCTTGCACGGACTTGAAGGCAGCACGGATGGCGACTTCAGTTTTGCCGAAACCGACATCGCCACAGATGAGTCGGTCCATCGGCCGCGTGCGCTCCATGTCGGCCTTCGTCTCGGTGATGGCCTTGAGCTGGTCGCGGGTTTCGGTGAAAGGAAACGAGGCCTCGAATTCCTTCTGCCACGTGGTGTCTTCGCCGAACGCGTGGCCCGGCTGCGCCTCCCGTGCGGCGTGGATGCGGAGCAGTTCGGCGGCGAGGTCGATGGTCGCGCGTTCGGCGGCCTGGCGGGCTTTTTCCCAGCGCCCTGAGCCGATGCGGCCCAGTTGCGGGCGGGCTTTGCTCAGACCGACGTAACGGCTGACGAGATGCGATTCTTGCAGGGGCACGTGCAGCGTCACGTGTTCATCGAACTCGAGTGAAATGACTTCGCGGATACCTTGCGCGGTGTCGAGTTTCGTGAGGCCGCGGTAGAGTGCGATGCCGTGCTGGAGGTGGACGACGAAATCGCCTTCGACCAACTCGGAAAAATCCAACAGCTGGTCAATTTGCGCGCGTTGGGCGGTGACGCGCGGGTTGAGCGCCGGACGGCGCTGGCGCTGGCGGCCGAAGATCTCGGTCTCGGTGACGACGACGAGGCCGATCGCGGTGGTCGCCGGTTTTTCCGACGGGAGACGGAGGCGGGCGCCGACGCGAAACGTAATGCGAAAACCTTCGTTGAGTGTGCCGCGGAGGAAGCGGGGTTTGATGAGTTTCAGCACACTGTCCTCGGCGAGGATTTCCTGCGTGCGTTGTTCCTCGCCCTCCTTGGAGACGACGAACACCACGCCGTAGCCGGCCTTGCGCCATGTGGCGACTTGCACGAGGAACGAGCGCCGCGCGTCCTCCTCGACTTGCAGGCGCTCCTGCGCGACGAGCGCGGCCTCGGGATAGCTGCGGTGGTGCGCGAGGCTCTCGGTATCCCATGTGGTCTCAAGGGAGCCGGCGTCAAAGAGCGCGCTGGCTTCGTCGAGGTCGCACACGCCAAAGGCTGCGGCGCATTTTTCGAGAAGCGGCGTGAGGCCGTCGAATCCCTCACGGGCGAATGTGCTGAACTCTTCCTCGAGCGCGGCCGGTTCGATGAAGACCAGGTGCGTGCTCGGCGTGAGATAATCGGCGAGGCCGGTTTTCGACGAGCCGAGTTTTATGCGCGGCGATGCGGATAACGTGATGCTCTCGACGCTCGCGCCGGAGCGTTGGGTGACGGGGTCGAACTCCCGGATCGCCTCCAGTTCGTCGCCGAAGAAGTCGAGGCGGTAGGGCTGGTTGGCTGTGACGGGATAGAGGTCGATAATGCCGCCGCGGATCGCGTAGTGGCCGGGCGCCTCGCACACGGCCTCGGAATCGTAATCGAGTTTCTGGAGCTGTGCGAGGAGGCCTTGAAACGGTTGCTGCTGTCCACGGGTGAGCGTGAGTTCGCGGGTGGCGAATTCCTCGAGGGCGGGGACGGGCTGCAACAGCGCGGCGGGCGTCGTCACGACGACCACGGTGTCGGGTGTCGTGGTCATGCCGCGGACCGCGCGCAAGCGCGAGAGCACGGTGAGGCGGTCACTCGAAGCGGCGAAGGCTTCGCGCATGTCGCGGTTGTCGGTCATCGACTCGGGGAAAACGAGCGTGCGGTGCGCCCGGGAATCGCCGGAAGCTGCGTGGAAAAACGCGAGGTCCTCGGCGACGTGCTCAGCGGTTTTCAGGTCCTCGGCGATCACGAGCCACACGGGCGCGGGCTGGGCGCGGGCCAGCTCGGCGATGACGGCGCCCCGGGCGGGTGGGCAGATGCCGGTGAGCTTGGTG
>CAMATV010000246.1 GCA_945861235.1 Opitutus sp. GAS368 | reverse complement strand
CCACTCCTCAACCCGACCGGTTTCATGGCCGCGACCCGGGAGAATGGCGACGGCGTCGACCTGAATCGTGATTATCAGGATCGCCGTACCGCCGAAATTCGCGCCCACGTCTCGTGGCTCCGCTGTCAGCCAAACTTTGATCTCACCCTTTGCGTGCACGAAGACTGGGAAGCGACGGGCTTTTACCTCTACGAACAGAATCCGCACCAGCGCCCCTCGCTCGCGGATGCGATGCTCGCTGCCGTCGCCCCAGTGTGCCCCATCGAAACCGCCAGCGTCATCGACGGCCGATCCATTGCCGCACCGGGCATTATCCGACCCGAAACCGATCCGAGCCTGCGCGAGAACTGGCCCGAAGCGGTTTACCTGCGCGCCCACCACACGACCTTGTGCTATACCATCGAGAGCCCCTCGGCGTTTCCCCTCGCCCAACGCATCGCTACCCTCCGCGTCGCCATCGAAGCGGCCATCACTGGGTTAATCCACGGCTGACGCAAAACTCCCGCATGTCCGTGGGCATCGGTGCGGTGAACACATGGTCCAGCCCTGCCGGCCGCAGATCGATCTCCGCACAATGCAACGCTTGGCGGGACAGCAATAGTTTCGCTGCCAGTGCCTCGGTCCACCCATGGTCGATAAAATCCAAATAGCACCGCGCATCCGGCCCGTAGATCTTGTCGCCCACCATCATGTGCCCGAGCCATTGCGCGTGCGCCCGAATCTGATGCTTCCGCCCCGTCTCCGTCACCACTCGCGCCAGCGTAAATCCACCGGCCGTAGCGAGTGGTGTAAAATGGGATACCGACGCCTGGCCGTCGGGCCGCACACACGACTTCACAAACACCGGGCTCGCGGTGTCATCGCCCAACGGCTGGTTCACCGTCACCGGCCCGGCCAGTTCTCCGATCAGCACCGTCACATACGCTTTCGCAACTTTCCGCTCCTGCACCGCCGTCTGCAACCGGCTCGCCATCTTGCCGTCCTTCGCGAGCACGACAATCCCGCTCGTCTCGCGATCCAAGCGAAACACGAGATGCACGACCTCGAGCTGCGCATACTCCCGCAACGCCCCGACGAGACTCGACCACGGACCCGCTTTTGAGGGATGGCACACGATGTCGCCCGGCTTGTTCACCACGAGCAACCGCGCGTCCTCGTAAACCACCCAACCCGGCACTTCTTCCGGAGCGATCATCCGCACCGGCCCCTGTTTGGTTCGCCGCGGCCACGCGCAGGCCCGCCCGGAGTTGGCCATGAAATCTTCCGGCCCACCCGCCGCCGGCGCGCCCACTCCTGCGCTCCCGCCGCTCACCGCCCCACCCCCTTCGGTTGGGCGCTGCCCGAACACGCGCGCTCATTGACGGGTAGTATTTTCCGTCGGCTGATCAGATTGGACGTCGGAAAACGACTGGATGAGTCGAAAGCATCATCGTGGATGCAACGCCTGCGCCCCGGAGCTACCATCCAATGGAAAAACCTCGCCTCTAAGCCGACGCGGTCGGGCGAGTGGTCCACCCACCAATCGTCACACGCTAGGGGGTTTAATTTTTTCATGAATTTTCTTGGCAGGATTATGCTGAGAGAAGTTGCAATACCTCAACTCCACACTCAATCTTCACGGCAGTTTGATGAATAATTTTCCATCTCCGGAAGATTCGCCCGTAACAACGACGACCGGCTTTTATTCGAGACCTTCGCTTAGCGAGGACCGCGCGGCCCATCCCAGTATTTCCCCTTTCACCGGTCCGGCTTTACGGTCGGCTTCGGTTCAAACCAAACCATACGCAGGATTATGAACAGCCCAAATACCCACGAACTCATCGTTTCCGGCATTCATCTCGAGCTGACTCCGTCGCTCAAAACTTTTGTCCGCGAAAAAACCGAGCGACTGTTTCGCCACGAGGAACGCATCGTGCGCGTCCGCGTTGAACTGGAGTGCGACCCGAAGGAAGCCGTCAGCACCCGCTTCAAAGCCAAGGGCCACATCGCCATCCACGGCCCCGATATGAACGCCACCGTCGAATCCGACGAATGCCACAAGGCCATCTCGATGCTCGTCGACAAACTCGACCGCATGCTCGCCCGCCGTCACCAGTTGAAACGCGCCAAGCGCCATCATCCGCACACCGTCGAAGTCGACGCCGCTGTCGCTGAGACGATCTGACCGCCACTGCCGGCCGCCCCTCCTTCGACCCGCCCCAACCCGGCGGGTTTTTTATTGCCCGGACCTGAGCTCGGGCGCGTGCGTGCACCGCAACGCCCACCGCGACGGACTGATCATTTCCACCGAAGCAGGCTGCCCGAGGGGGCCCGGCACCCACCGCAATGGGAGCTCGCGAAAATATCTACGGTCATCACTCGACCAAAGCCTGGGCGCCTATGCGGAATGGCCGGAAGCAAGAACGCGCTTCCAGTATCGCCGACTTCCATGTGTTCCGCGGGCGTCACTCCGAGGCTCGATCTCACCCGCCCGGCCGGCCGGCGAGAAATTCGGGCCGCGGCATTTTTGGGTGCGACTTCCCGACGCGGCTGTCCCAGACGTTGTGCCAATTGACCGCATGGCACGACCGCCAGCAATGCGACGAAACCGGAGGCGAGGGGGCGCTTGCAGGATAAAGGAAATCGAAAGCAATTATTTGGTCGGCGCAGGTGCGATGACCGGAAGCGTCTTCAAGAGAAAGTTGCGATACTCGACCTTCATCGGTGGTCCAACATGGACCTGCACACCGATCAAGCCGGAGGCCATGCGCGCGATAGGATCTTCGTCGACGACCACGCTCATCACCTGCCCGTTCACGAGGTGCGTGAAAACGTTGCCGCGGATGATCAGGTGAACCTGGTTCCAATCATCTTTCTTCACCAAGGCCGCGAGGGCGTCCTTCTCGCCGACGCTGCCGATGATGGTGCGCTTCGCTTCGGGCGTAGCGCGGGTGATCTGGCCACGCACCGCGAGAAAGGTCCGGCCGCGCTCCTCGTAATTATTACCCGTGTGGCGACTGGCGCCGTCGATATCGCATTGGTAACCTTTCAACGCGAACGCCGGCGTCGGAATCTCCACGCTGCGGTAGTTGATGCCACTGTTACCGGCGGCGCTGATACGATACTCGACCTTCAGTTCAAAATCGGCCGGGGCCCCACCCCGCCAAATCGCAAATGTGTTCGCCTTGAGCAAGGTCTCCGGAGTGACGAAGCCGACGAGCATGCCGTCCTCAATACGCCAATACTTCGGGTCGGCATCCCAACCCGTCAGCGTCTTGCCGTCGAAGATGGGGACAAACCCGGTGCTGTCCGCGCCAGCAGGCTCGGGGTAACTTTGGGCGGCCCGCACGGGCGCGCATGAAAAAATCAGCGCAGTGGCCAAGCCGACCACGGCGCCAGCAGAACAAGAACGGAGGAGCGGGAGTTTCATAGGGAAAATGAGGAGCACACGACGATGATGCCGGCAGGCGTGTCGATTATTTCATGGAGAGCATGAAACGTCGGCACGGCGATCGCCGCATTAAAAGCAGCAGAAAATTTGAGGGGAAGAAACGCAACGAGGACCGCCGCGCGTTTCAGATTTTTCCCAAGCCAACAGATTGCCCCTTGAATCCAAGAGAAAAACGGAATCGTTTCCTGTTTCGCGGTCAGAGTGCATTCGCCGCGCTCAAAGTGTTCCCACCCCTCCCCCACATCATGGCGTGCCCCTTCCCCTTCCCTCCGCTCGGCTTTCTTAACCGAGTCATGCTTGCGCTTGGCGCGTGCATCGCCGCGACCACCCACGCGGCCAGTGAGTCGCGCGCCATCGCCAGCCGACCAAATATCATTTTGCTGTTGCCCGATCAAATGCGCGGCTCGGCGATGGGCGTGGCGGGCAACCCCGAAGTGCAGTCGCCTCACATTGATCGCCTAGCACGCGAGGGTATCCGGTTTAAACGCACCTACGCCAACGTCCCCGTGTGCTGCCCAGCGCGCGCGATCTTGCTCACCGGCACTTATCCGCAAGTCAACGGAATGATCGCGAACGATCTCCGTCTCCGCGAATCCGAGACGACCCTCGCGGAGATTTTTCGCGACGCCGGCTACCGCACGGGCTTCGTCGGTAAATGGCACCTCGATGGCGGTCCGCGCGAGCCCGGCTTCGTGCCGCCGGGGCCGCGCCGGCAGGGCTTCGATTTTTGGGCGGCTTACCAGTGTCACCATCAGCACTTTCTGCCCTACTATTTTCGCGACACTCCCGAGATGATTCTCGTGCCCAAGTTCGAGCCCGAAGCGTCCTGCGATTTTGCGGTGGAGTTCCTCAAAACGAAATCAGCCGATCGTCCGTTTTTTTTGATGGTGCAAATGGGGCCGCCCCACGACCCCTACGGTGCCCCCGACGACTACCTGAAGCGTTACGACCCGGCGAAACTCACGATGCCGAAGAGTTGGCAACCGAACAGCGAGTCCCGCCCCGCCACCAATGCGATCCCCGCCAAATACCGTCGGCCTGACTCGCCCAATGCCACCTACGTAAAAACCGGCGGGCGCGAAGAACTCGCCGCCTACTACGCCGCGATCACCGCCGTCGACGACCAAGTCGGGCGACTCCTGCAAACCTTGAAGGACACGGGCCAAGACGAGAACACGATCATCCTCTTCACCTCGGATCACGGCGACATGCTGGGTTCCCACGGCCTGCGCCGAAAGCGGAAACCGCACGAGGAATCCGCCGGTGTTCCCGGTCTTATTCGCTGGCCCGCCCGGATTCCGGCCGGCCGTGAAGTCGACACGCTGTTCAGCCACATTGATATGCCGGCGACGCTCCTCGGCTTGGCCGGACTCACCGTGCCCGCGCACATGCAGGGTGCCGATCTCTCCCGCGTTGCCCTCGGTCAGACCACCGCCGGGCCGGATGCCGTGCTCTTGCAAATTTTCGTCCCTTTCCGGCCCGATCAAATCACCGCACCGTGGCGCGGCCTCATCACCGACCGCTACACCTACGCACGCTACGAAAACGCCCCGTGGGTGCTCTTCGACAATCAGCGCGATCCCGCGCAAATGACCAATCTCGCCGCCGATCCCGCGCACACCGCATTGCGCAGCGATCTCGACGCCAAACTCGCCGCGCTCATGGCCAGCAAGGGCGACGCCTGGAGCTTCAACAGCCAAGAGCACGTCGAAGAAGGCGCCCGCCTCTACAGCAAGGCGACGTACTACTCGCTTCAGGACTATCTCGCCGCGACGAAACTTGAACCGGTCCAGTCGAAATGAGTCCGCCTTGGCTCCACCACTGCCGAAAACCGCGCGCCAGTCCGGTGTTTTCCTCCGCGCTGCTCGCGTTCGCGGGCCTGTTCAGTTCCCTGCCGCACATTTCCGCAGCCCCCACCGCGCCCAAGAACATCAGC
>CAMATV010000245.1 GCA_945861235.1 Opitutus sp. GAS368 | reverse complement strand
CCGACGTGCTCTACGACCGCGAGGAGCGGGCTGCGGGCCAGCCGCAACAAACCTTGCGGCGGCTGGTGCGCTACGCGCTCGACGGGCTTTTTAGTTTTTCACACCTGCCACTGCGCATGCTGACCTACACGGGGGTCTTCGTGGCGTTCATAGGTTTCGCCGCCGCCGTGTTCTACGCCGTGCGTCGTATTCTAAATATCGAGACAGCCCCCACGGGTTACACCACGCTGGTCACGATCGTGCTGTTTCTCGGTGGGGTGCAGCTCATCGGCATCGGGGTGATCGGGGAATACTTGGGGCGGGTTTACGACGAGGTGAAACAGCGCCCACTCTATGTGGTGAAGCGCCGCCCGGGCGGTCCGCGATGAGCCGCCTCCGCTGGGCGCCGCTAGCACTGCTGGGCGCCATCCTCGTAGTCGCAGGTGCCACGCAGCTGTTCTCGACGTTTATGGTCTATGACGATGAGGGCTACGTGCTCTTCTCGTTGAAGACCTTCGCCGAGGGCGGCGGGCTCTACGAGCGCGTCTACAGCCAATACGGTCCATTTTTTTTCCTCCTCAACCAAGGCCTGCAGCTCGCGGGGTTCCAGTTTACAAACACTGACGGACGGCTCCTGACGCTCGTCTGCTGGCTGGGTGCCGCCGGGTTCTGCGGAGCAGCCGTCTGGCGACTCACCCGATCAATGGCCGCGACGAATTTCGTCTTCGGCGGCGTGTTCCTGCACCTCTTGCAGATGACGTCTGAACCGTCGCACCCCGGCGGCCTGATCACACTCGCCACCGCCGCTGCAGCGTGGTGCGGCACGCGGTGGACGACCGCGCCGCGCCGCCTGGCACTCGCCACCGGCCTCATCGGAGGGGCACTCGTGTTGACCAAAATCAACGTCGGAGTCTTCCTCGTCGCCGGGGCCGGCGGATGGTGGCTTCTGCACCTCGAGGCGCCGCAGTTCGGACCGCGCACCCGCGCAGGGCTGGTGGTCGTGGCGATGGCGTTACTGCCGGTCGCGCTGATGCGCAGCCAGTTTTCAAATCGCGGCGCAGTGATCTTCGCCCTGATTGCCGCAGCGGCTGGCGCGAGTGTCGCGCTCGCCGCCGCACGCGGCGCGCGGCCGCCCTCCCGGTGGCGTGATCTCGCGGTGGGTGCAGTCGCAGGTTTGGCCGTAACCGCGCTGACCGGCCTTGCCGTGATCGTGCAAGGCACCTCCTTGCACAGTTTACTGGAAGGCGTGCTATTCGGACCGCTGCGCCATCCCACCGTTTACTCCTACTACATCGCATGGCCCGAAAGCACCGTGCCCGTGGCCGTTGGACTCGCCGTCGCCGCCGGTTGCGCGATCGCGTGGCCCGGCACGCTGACCACCCGGCTCGTGGCCACGGGCCGGGTGGTCGCAGCGGCCATCTATTTTGCCTACTGGGGCCTGGGTGGACCGTTGAGCGCCCCCAAGTTTGCACTGTGCTTCGGTCTCGGCTTGGCTTGGCTATTCGTTCTGCCGCTCAGCGGAGACGAGCGCACCCAACCCGCGCGGGCGTGGCTTGCGCTCCTCCTCGTCCCGCAGGCACTCCACGCTTTTCCCGTCGCCGGCAGCCAAGTCGGTTGGGGCACTTTTCTCTGGGTACCGCTGGTCGCGTTGGGCGTCCATGATGTGGTGCGCATTTTCACCGCCTCCTGGCGACCGGCGGGCCTTCGCGTCGTCACGGCGGCCGGCAGCTTGCTCATGCTCGGCGTCACGGTGGGCTGTGCCGAGTATGCGTGGCTCGGCCTCTCGCGCGTTCGACAGTCCAATCCGCTCTCCCTCCCCGGCGCAAGCGAGCTACGGTTGCCAGAGGGCACGGCGACCGCGCTGCGCATCCTTTCCCGCAACATCGTCGCCCATGGCGATATGCTTTTCAGCCTGCCCGGCATGCTCAGTTTCCATCTTTGGACCGATGTGCCGCCCCCGACCACGGCCAATGTGACCCACTGGTTCTCCTTGCTCTCACCCGCCCAGCAGGAGGCCATCCGCCAACGTCTCGACGAAGCTCCTCGAGCCATCGTTGTCGTGCACCGGGAGCTCGATGACTTCGTCCAACGAAACGGAGTCTCCACCGCGAGCCCGCTCAACACCTGGCTCCACCAAAACTACCAACCGGCCTTCACGCTAGAGGACTACGAACTATGGGTGCGCAAGGGCCGCTCGATCGCCGCGCTCGATACGGCGACGATGTTCGAAACCACACCGAACAGCGGAGAACCACGCTACAAGATCTCCCTCACACTCGCCGCCTCCGCCCTCGCCACGACCACCTCCCTCGAGCTGCACCGACTCGGTTTCAGCGGCAGCAAAATTGAGCAGACGTGGACAAACTCCGACGTGCGGCTCTTCGTCACGCCCCTCAACACCACCGGTGCCACCATGGGTGCCCCTCAGCGCATAACCCTCCCCTTCCGCGCCTCCGGCATCATGCGCCTTGATGTGTTCATCGATCGTTTCCCAACGGGCTTCCCCTACCAGCAGGGCGCTGTCTACCTGCTCGACGCCAAAGGCAACCGCACCGCCGAGGCGCGCTTTATCAACTAGCCCCGCCGCCGCGCCACCAACACGAGGCTCACGCCAAAGGGAAACGGCACGCGCCATTTAGCTAGCCCAGTGAATTGCGCCCGCAGCAGCGCATTGATCGCCGCCGGCGGCGGGCGGTCTTCCGTGCGCGACGCAGGTGCGGACCAGCCGAGCCGTTTACCGAAAGCACGCCAACGGCGCACCGCCCAGACGAGTGGATACACCAGAACGTTCGTGTAATTGACGTAAACCAACTCCCATTGCTCGCCCGCAAACAACGCGCGCAACTGCGCCCGATCATAACGCCGGAAGTGGTGGAGCGCTACATCCCAGTCGCTCCACAACGCCATGCTCGCGGGCACGGTGACGACCGCGAGCCCGCCCGGCTTGAGCAAACGGCAAAATCCCTGCACGACTGCGGCGTCATCGGGCACATGCTCCAGCACATCGAGCGCCGTCACATATTCGAGCGAACGGTCGGGCAGCGGCACGCGGTCCCCCGCCTGACTAAGGATCTGCTCCGGCTTGAACCGGGTCCGCAAAATGCGCAACGCCTCTTCGTGGTCGTCGAGCACCAACACGCGACAGTCTGCCGCCATTTCTTCGGCGAAGAGCCCCGTGCCGGCACCGCAATCGAGCAGAGTGTCATCCCGGTGCGGCGGACGGGCCCGGCGAATCCACTCGCGCACGAACCGGCGCTTGCCGGAATAGTACCAGTGCTCACGTTCGAGAGCAGCGATGTGGGTGTATTCGGCGGCGTCCATGCGAGTGCGGGAAGACGTTGTTTCGCTGCGCGGAGTTCTCCAAGTTCAAAAACGTGCCGCGCTCCGCAGTCACTTTCTCCTCCGGTTTTCTCGCCACGCTCGCCGTGCTGCTGGCCCTCGCTCATGCGATTCTCGCCGTCACCGCCACGACGGAGAAATCGATGACGTCCGACGAAATCGCCCACTTGATCGCCGGTCACTCCTACAACACTCTCGATGACTATCGACTCCAGCCGGAGAACGGCAATCTGCCCCAGCGCTGGGCCGCGCTCCCTCTGACTCTCGCCGCCCCGTTGCCACCGACCTCCCTTCCCGTTTGGAAAACCGCCGACGTGTGGCGCTATGGTCATCGGTTTTTTTACGATCAGGCGATCCCAACGGATATGTTTGTCTTCGCCGGACGGGCCATGATCGCCCTCTTCAGCGCCGCCACCGGGTTGCTGGTGTTTTTCTATTCGCGCACGCACTTCGGCTGGCGCGGAGCGTTTTTTTCACTCGCTCTTTTCGCTTTCTGTCCGGCGTTTCTGGCGCACGGCGCCTTGGCGACGTCGGACGTGGTAATGACCTTTTTCTTCCTCGCGGCTGTCACCGCATGGTGGAGACACCTCGAGCAACCCGGCTTCGGCGGAGCCGCCCTGAGCGCGACCGTGCTCGGACTCTCCTGTGTGGCGAAATTTTCCGCCGTGATCCTCGGTCCGATATTCGCGTTGATCGCGGTCGTGTGGCTCGCCGGTCGCGTGCGCACCGCCGGTTGGTGCCCACCGCTCCTCCGGCTCGTCCGCACGACCGCCGTGCACGTCGTCGCAGTCTGGGCCATCATCTGGATGTTCTACAGTTTTCGGTTCGCCGCCTTCGCCCCCACGCTCGCCGACGGAGCGAGCTTTAACCATGGCTGGGGCTGGATGCTCCAGGATATGGGCTGGCCGCGAAAGGTCTTTATCTTCCTCCGCGAATGGCGCGCCCTCCCCGACGCATTTCTCTACGGCTCCGCCTTCGTGTTACAATTCTCGCAACAGCGGGGCGCATTTCTGAACGGCGATTACAGTCTCACGGGGTGGGTCTCGTTTTTCCCGTATACCTTTCTGGTCAAGACCACGCTGCCTTTTCTGCTGCTTATTCTGGCCGGCGTAGTCGTGGGTTTCCGATCAGTGAAAGCATCCGATATTCGGACCATGCTCACACGTCTCCGACCCTTTACCCCGCTCCTGATCCTATTCGGAGTGTATTGGGCGACCTCCCTCACCAGTCACCTTAATATCGGGCACCGTCACATTCTGCCCACCTATCCCGTTCTTTTTATCGCCGCCGGAGCGTTCGGCACGTGGTTGGATTTTCGCCGACCATTCGCGGCATTGCTCGTGTCCTCCCTGACGGTTTGGCACGTGACGGAATCCACCTTCATCAGGCCGCACTATCTGGCGTATTTCAATAGCGTCGCCGGCGGTCCGGCGAATGGGTGGAGACACCTCGTCGATAGCTCGCTCGATTGGGGGCAAGATCTCCCGGGACTAGCCCAATGGCTGCACCGCCACGCGAAGAACGAGCAGGCCTTTCTCGCCTACTTCGGCACCGGTGATCCGGCCCACGAGGGCATTCGTGCGACCCGTTTGCCATCGCTACCCGAAGTCGGGCCCGAACGTCCGTGGCATCCGTTATCAGCCGGCGTCTACTGCCTGAGCGCGACGATGCTGCAGCACGTCTATAGTTCAGTGCGGGGAAACTGGAGCCTCGACCGCGAAGCCGAGTATCAAACACTCCGCCCGCTGGAGGCGCTCCTGCTGGCCTACCAACACGACCCGATCCGCCGCGCTGAACTCCTGCACGATGCACCGGAAGTGAAATGGAAAACCGCTTGGAAACGCTACGAGCTCCTGCGTTTTGCTCGGCTCAGCCATTTCTTGCGAGTCAAACCCCCGATCGCGAACATCGGCTACTCCATTCTTGTATTTCGACTCAGCGCCGAGGAAGTGGCGGCCGCCACCGGCAGCTCGCTCAAAGATTGGAGCGCGCTCATTGAACGCACCGCGTCGGCCGGGAACTGACGTCCGCCGCTTAGCGGTCGTCAATCTGCACAGAAAAAAATACTAACGGCAACGGCCCCGCCGAAGCGCCTTCGGGCAAT
>CAMATV010000244.1 GCA_945861235.1 Opitutus sp. GAS368 | reverse complement strand
CCGACGTGCTCTACGACCGCGAGGAGCGGGCTGCGGGCCAGCCGCAACAAACCTTGCGGCGGCTGGTGCGCTACGCGCTCGACGGGCTTTTTAGTTTTTCACACCTGCCACTGCGCATGCTGACCTACACGGGGGTCTTCGTGGCGTTCGTGGGTTTCGCCGCCGCCGTGTTCTACGCCGTGCGTCGTATTCTAAATATCGAGACAGCCCCCACGGGTTATACCACGCTGGTCACGATCGTGCTGTTTCTCGGTGGGGTGCAGCTCATCGGCATCGGGGTCATCGGCGAATACTTGGGCCGCGTTTACGACGAGGTAAAACAGCGCCCGCTCTACGTGTTGAAGCGCCGGCCGGGCGGTCCGCGATGACGCGTTTTCGGTGGGTGCCCCTGACGTTCCTCAGCGCACTGCTGGCGGTGGGGGGCACCGCCCACCTTTTCTCGACGTTCATGGCCTACGACGATGAGGGCTACGTGCTCTACTCGTTGCAGACCTTCGCCACCGTCGGCGGCCTCTACGAAAAAGTTTTCAGCCAATACGGTCCCTTCTTTTTCCTCTTCAACCAAGGTCTGCATTTCGCCGGCTTGGATTTCACCAACACCACCGCGCGATTAGTCACCCTCGGCTGCTGGCTCGGGGCTGCGGGCTTTTGCGGGGCACTCCTCTGGCGTCTGACTCGCTCGTCGGTCGCAGCCGGTTTCGCGCTGGGCGGCGTGTTCCTTCATCTTTGGCAAATGCGCAGCGAGCCGTCGCATCCAGGCGGTTTGATCGTGCTCGCCATCGCTGCGGCAGCTTGGTGCGGGTCGCACTGGGCGACCGCACCCCGGCCGCTCGCTCTCGCGATCGGTCTCATTGGAGCGGCGCTCGTGCTGACCAAAATCAACGTGGGAATTTTCCTGCTGGCAGGAGCGGGCGCCTGGTGGCTGCTGCATCTCGAGGCCCCCACGTTTGGGCTCAGAACCCGCAGTGCCCTTGCGGCCTTCGCCATGGCACTATGGCCAGTTGCTTTGATGCGCAGCCAGTTTGCGAACCACGCTGTGGTCATCTTCGCCGCGGTGACCGCCCTCGCCGGAGCGAGTGTCTCCATCGCAGCCGCACGCGGTGCCCGGCCGCTCTCCCGCTGGCGAGACCTCCCCGTGTTGGCCATCGCTGGGTTGGTCGTCACAGCGGTCACCGTCTTGGCCATGATCAGCCAAGGCTCGTCGCTCCGCAGCCTGCTGGAAGGTGTGCTGCTCGGCCCGTTGCGGCACCCCGCCGTGTATTCAGTAAACGTCGACTGGCCCGCCAGCACGGTTGCTGTGGCCGTGGGTCTCGCGGCGGCAGCCGCAGGCGCGATCGCGTGGCCCGGAGTGCTCGTCACCCGGTGGGTGGCCTTCGCACGCCTGGCGGCGGTCGCCGTCTATTTCGCCTTCTGGGTTTTCGGTGAGCCGGAAAGCATCCTCCGGTTTACGCTGTGCTTTGGCCTCGGTTTGGCGTGGCTCTTCGTTTTCCCCTTGGGTGGGGATGAGGCCACGCAACCGGCGCGGGCTTGGTTGGCTTTGCTCCTCGTGCCGCAGGCTCTCCACGCTTTTCCGGTCGCGGGCAGCCAAGTCGGTTGGGGCACTTTCCTCTGGGTGCCGCTCGCCGCGTTGGGGACCCACGACGCCATCCAGTTCTTCAGCAGTACGTGGAGGCCGGCGGTCACTCGCATGATCGGGGTGGCCGGCGGATTCGTCCTGCTCATCGTCACCCTGCGCGGCGGCGAATATGCGTGGCGCGGTCTCTCGCGCGTGCAACAATCCGAGTCACTTTCACTGCCCGGCGCCGCTGCCTTGCAACTCCCCGGGCGCACCACGACGGCGCTGCGGATCCTCTCCCGCAATATCACGGTGCACGCCGACACCCTGTTCAGTCTGCCCGGGATGCTCAGTTTCCACCGATGGACCGACGTGCCTCCGCCGACGACCGTCAACGCCACCCACTGGTTTTCACTACTCTCCACCGCTCAGCAGGAGTCGATCCGGCAAAAACTCGCCGACTCCCCCCGCGCCGTGGTCGTCGTCCAACGCGAGGTCTATGATTTCCTCACACGAACCGGGGTTGATACCAGCAGTCCCCTCAATACTTGGCTGCACGACCACTACGAAGCGGCCTTCACGTTGGAGAGCTATGAACTGTGGGTCCGCAAAGGCCGCACCATCGCCGCTCTCGACACGGCCACGTTGTTCGAGGCAGCGGCCGACAATCGAGAATCGCGCTTCAAAATTTCCCTCACCCTCGCCGCCGCTGCACTCGAGACGACCACCGCGCTCGAACTTCATCGGCTCAACGTGAGTATCGGAACCAGTGAGCGGACGTGGAATCCCGCCAACGCGCGCCTTTTCGTCACACCCCTGAATGCCGCCGGAGTCACCATGGGCGTCCCGCAGCAGATTACCCTGCCCTTCCGGTCCACGGGCATCCTCCGCCTCGACGTGTTCACCGATGATTTTCCCGAAAAGTTTCCCCCTAAACTCGGGGTGATCTACCTGCGCGACGCCCACGGCCAGCACACCGCGGAAGCTCGCTTTATCAACTAACCACGCCGACGCGCCACCAGCACGAGGCTCACGCCAAACGGAAAGGGCACGCGCCAATGGGCCAGCGAAACAAACTGCGCCCGCAATAGCGTATTGATCGGTCGTGCGGGTTGCCGATCTTCCGTGCGTGACGCCGGCGGATTCCAGCCGAGGCGCTGGCCGAGCGCACGCCAACGGCGGACCGCCCAGACCAAGGGATAGACGAGGACGTTGGTATAATTGACGTAAACCAACTCCCACTGGTCGTCCCCGAACAATGCGCGCAACTGCGCGCGATCGTAGCGGCGAAAGTGGTGGAGCGCCACATCCCAGTCGCTCCAAAGCGCCATGCTGGCTGGCACCGTGACGACCGCGAGCCCGCCCGGCTTAAGCAAACGGTGAAATCCCTGCACGACCGCAGCGTCATCCGGCACGTGCTCCAGCACGTCGAGCGCGGTCACGTATTCCAGCGACCCGTCCGGTAATGGCACGCGATCACCGGCCAGACTAAGAATCTGGTCCGGTTTGAATCGGGTCCGCAAAATGCGCAGCGCTTCCTCGTGATCGTCCAGCACCAAAACACGGCAGTCGGCGGACATTTCTTCGGCGAAGAGTCCCGTGCCGGCCCCGCAATCGAGCAAGGTATCGTCCCGCTGCGGCGGCCGAGCCTGACGAATCCACGCGCGCACGAACCGGCGCTTGCCTGAGTAATACCAGTGCTCTCGTTCGAGGGCGGCGATGTTGGTATATTCGGCGGCGTCCATAGCGTTCGAGAAGACATTGTTTAGCTGCGCAGAGTTCTCCAAGTTCAAAAACGTGTCGCGCCCCGTGATCACTTTTTCCGCCAGTTTTCTCGTCACGCTCGCCGTGCTGTTGGCTTTGGCTCATGCGATTCTCGCCGTCACTGCGACGGCGGAAAAATCCATGACCTCGGATGAGATTGCCCATCTGACCGCCGGACAGGCTTACAACACGCTCGGGGACTATCGCCTCCAACCGGAAAACGGCAATCTGCCCCAGCGGTGGGCTGCACTCCCCCTCGCGCTGGCCGCCGCACCGCTGCCTCCGACCGCCCTGCCCATCTGGAAAACTGCGGATGTATGGCGCTACGGTCATCGGTTCTTCTACGAACAGTCGCTGCTCACCGCGCGCTTCGTCTTCTCCGGCCGAGCCATGATTGCACTGTTCAGCGCCGCCACCGGCTTGCTGATCTTTTTTTTGGCGCGAGCGCATTTCGGCTGGCGCGGGGCCTTTCTCTCCCTCGCTCTTTTCGCGTTCTGTCCGGCGTTTTTGGCCCACGGCGCGTTGGCGACTTCCGATGGGGTGATGACTTTTTTCTTCCTGGCCGCCGTGAGTGCATGGTGGCGCCACTTGGAGCAACCAGGCCCCGGTGGTGCGGGCCTCAGTGCGACGGTGCTCGGACTCGCCTGCGTGTCCAAATTTTCTGCGGTGATCCTCGGCCCCATGTTTGCGTTGTGCGCGCTCGTCTGGTTCGCCGGTCGCGTCCGCACGGCCGGCTGGCGCCCACCGCTCCTCCGGCTCGCCCGCACGACCGCCGTGCACGTCGTCGCAGTCTGGGCCATCATCTGGATGTTCTATAGTTTTCGCTTCGCCGCCTTCGCCCCCGCGCTCGCCGACGGGGCGAGCTTTAACCATGGCTGGGGCTGGATGCTCCAGGATATGGGCTGGCCGCGAAAGGTCTTTATCTTCCTTCGCGAATGGCGCGCCCTCCCCGACGCATTTCTCTACGGCTCCGCCTTCGTGTTACAATTCTCGCAACAGCGGGGCGCATTCCTGAACGGAGAATACAGTCTCACGGGGTGGGTCTCGTTTTTTCCGTATACCTTTCTGGTTAAGACCACGCTGCCTTTTCTACTGCTGCTCCTCGTCGGTGCGCTCGCAACGTGCCGACAATTCGGCGCCACGCGGGTGCGATCCGCGCTCGTGCGAATCAGGCCGTTTACGCCCCTCATCGTCCTGTTCGCGGTGTATTGGGCGACCTCGCTCACCAGCCACCTCAACATCGGGCACCGCCATATTCTGCCGACGTATCCCGTGTTGTTCATCGCCGCCGGTGCGTTTGGCGCATGGTTCGATTTTCGCCGACCGCTCGCGGCGCTCTTCGTCAGCGTGATCACGATTTGGCAGGTCGGTGAGTCATGGTTGATCCGCCCTCACTACTTGGCGTATTTCAACGCCATCGCGGGAGGCCCAGCAAATGGCTGGAAACACCTCGTCGATAGCTCCCTTGACTGGGGACAAGATCTGCCGGGGCTGGCTCAATGGCTCAAAGTTCACGCCCGCAAAGATCCGACATTTCTCGCCTACTTTGGCACCGGAGATCCGACCCACGAAGGGATCCGCGCGACCCTGCTGCCCACACTGCCCGAAGTCGGTCCCAAACGCCCCTGGCATCGCCTGTCGGCCGGCCTCTACTGCGTGAGTGCGACCATGCTGCAGCACGTCTACAGTCCCGTGCGGGGCGACTGGACCCTCGGCTATGAAGCCGAGTATCAAAAACTCCGCACGCTGGAAGCTCTGCTCTTGGCCTACCAGGACGATCCGACCAAACGCACCGAACTTCTGCGCGAGGCACCGGAAGCAAATTGGACCACGGCTTGGAAGCGGTTCGAGCTCCTGCGTTTTGCCCGACTCTGCCATTTCCTGCGCGTGAAGCCCGCGCTCGCCACCATGGGCCACTCGATCCTCGTGTTTCGACTCAGCGCCGATGAAGTCGCTGCCGCCACCGGCAGCTCGCTCAAAGATTGGAGCGCGCTCATTGAACGCACCGCGTCGGCCGGGAACTGACGTCCGCCGCTTAGCGGTCGTCAATCTGCACAGAAAAAAATACTAACGGCAACGGCCCCGCCGAAGCGCCTTCGGGCAAT
>CAMATV010000243.1 GCA_945861235.1 Opitutus sp. GAS368 | reverse complement strand
TGGTGGTGGCTCGTCTTGCTCTTCGTACCCGGCGTGGTGCCGCTCGTCTTCGGCGTCGCCCGCGCCGCCTTAGAGATCGTGCTGCGGCTCGCCGGCACCGTGACCCTCACGGTCCTGTTGGCGCTCGGCATGTCCGCGCTCAGCTTGTGGCGCAGCGTGGCCTCCGTCGGTGGCGGCGTGGTCGGCCGCGGCCTCGAATGGTTCGAGCGCGGCTACCAAACGTTGCAGCGCGCCTACCCCGCCCTCATCTCCGCGTCGCTCCGCCAACGCCACGCCGTCCTCGGCGGCTGCACCGTCGCGTTTCTCATCTGCTGGTTTGTCATCGTGCCACGCATCGGCCGGGAACTCATTCCGCAAGTCAGCCAGGGCGAGTTCAACCTCGACGTCACCCTCCCCATCGGCACGCCGCTCGAGCGCACCGCCGATGTCGTCGCGCAAATCGACGCGGCCGTGCAAGCCGAGCCCGAAGTCGAGCGCACCGCCCTGACCGTCGGCGCCGAGGAAGGCGCCAGCACCTCCATCTCCGCCGGCGAACACACCGCCCGCCTCACCATCAAACTCAAAGCCGGCCTCCCGGCTTTCTCCGAGCCGCGCCTCATCGAGCGCATCCGCGACCGCTTCCGCACTCTGCCCGCCGCCAAGCTCGAGATTTCCTACCCCACGCTCTTCAGCTTCAAGAGCCCCGTCGAAGTCGAGATTCGCGGCCACGATCTCGCCACCCTCAAACGCCTCAGCCGCGAGGCCGAAACGCTCCTCACCGAAACCGTCCCCGGCCTCGCCGATGTGCGCTCGACGCTCCAGAGCGGTCACCCCGAAATCCAAGTCGTCTACAAACGCGATAGCCTAGCCGAATACGGCCTCAACCTGCGCACCGTCGCCGATCTCGTGCGCAACAAAGTTCAGGGCCGCATCGCCACCGAGTTCCGCAAAGAAGACCAGATGATCGATATCGTCGTGCGGCTCCGCGAACAGGACCGCTTCGGTATCGAGGAGCTGCGCGGCCTCATCATTAACCCCAACGGGGCCGTGCCCATCCCACTCTCCGTCATTGCCGATCTCACCATCAACGAGGGCCCGAGCGAAATCCGCCGCGTCGACCAACAGCGCACCGCCCTCATCACCGCGAATCTCCGCGAGGCCGACCTCGCCACCGTCTCCCGCGATATCGTGACCGCGCTCGATACCATGGCGTTCCCCGCCGGCTTCACCTACGTCGTGGCCGGTCAGAACAAGGAAATGCAGACCTCCCTCAACAGCCTGCTCCTCGCCTTCGGCCTCGCGCTGTTTCTCGTCTACATCGTCATGGCGAGCCAGTTCGAATCGTTGCTCCAACCGCTCCTTATTATGGTGACAGTGCCCCTCGCGCTCATCGGCGTCGCCCTCACCCTGTGGATCGGCGGTATCCCCGTGAGCATTATGGTCTTCTTAGGCCTCATCATCCTCGCAGGGATCGTGGTCAACAACGCCATCGTCCTCATCGACTACATCAACACTCTGCGCGATCGCGGCCTTGAGCTTTCCACCGCCATCGCCGAAGCCGGCCGCGCCCGCCTGCGGCCGATCTTGATGACCGCCGCCACCACCGTCGTCGGCCTGATCCCCATGGCGTTCGGTATCGGTGAGGGTGCCGAAATTCGCGCGCCCATGGCCATCACCGTCATCGTCGGCCTCAGCGTCTCCACGCTCCTCACGCTCGTCGTGATCCCGACCCTCTACTATCTCTTCCCCGGCAAACGCGGGATCACGTCCATCGAGGCCGCCGCCACCGCCGCCGCTGCTCACGCCACCGCAAGCAACGCACTCCTCGTGAAATGAGCGCCGACGAAGATCCGCCGCGCGCCCCGCGCGAGCCCTTGGCCTACGCCATCCCGCGCTTCGCCGTCTCGCGCCCCGTCACGATCTTAATGATCCTCGCGACGATTCTCGTCGTCGGCCTCATCGCCCTCGACCGCATCCCGCTCGCCCTCTTCCCCGAGGGCTATGAGAGCAACCAGCTCTACATCTCCGCGCGTTACCCCAACGCTTCCCCGCGCGACGTAGAGGAAAAAGTTACCCGCAAGATCGAGGACATCCTTGGCACGGTCCCCAACATCAAGCGCCTCACGAGCTACTCCAGCAACGGCTCCTCGTCCGTCCGCGTCGAACTCCAAACCGGCACCAGCCTGCGCGAGACCTACGCCTTGATCACGGACCGCATGGACCGCGTAAAACCGCTCCTGCCCACCGACGTCGACCGCATCGATGTCCGCCGCTACGCGCAGACCGACGCGCCCATGATGAACATCATCGCGTCCGTCCCGCCCACCATCGACGACGCGGCTTACCGTCTGGAAAATTTCGTCAAGCCTGCGCTCCAACGCATCGAAGGCGTGGGCAACGTCGACATCTACGGCACTTCGATCCGCGAGGTGCAGATCGAACTCCTCGACGACCGTCTCCGTAGCCATCGGATCGACGTGGGCACCATGCTCGGCACGCTGCGCAACCAGAACTTCGCCATCTCCGGCGGCTACGTGATCGACGGCGGTCGTAAAATCTACGTCCGCTCGATGGGCCGCTTTAACAACCTCGAAGACATCGCCGCCATCATCGTCGACAACGAGCGCCGCCTCCGTCTCAGCGACGTCGCCCTCGTGCGCTTCCGCCCGCCGCGCCGCGAATACGTCTACCGCGTCGACGGTCAGCCCGCCATCGGCATCCAGGTTACTCGCGATTCCACCGGCAACATCGAGCGCATTAGCCGCGAGGTCCGCGCCACGCTCCTCGAGTTGCAAAAACTCCCGCAGCTCAAGGGCGTTAATTTCAACATTTTCTTCGACCAGGGAGTGCAGGTGAAGCAGTCCATCGACAACCTCGCCGAGTCCGGCCTTTGGGGCGGCATCTTCGCCGCGCTCATCATCTACCTGTTCCTGCGCGCGCCGCGCATGACCGCGATTCTCACGCTCTCGATCCCGCTCTCGCTGCTCTGCACCATCGTCGTGCTGTTTTTCACCGGCTGGTCGCTCAACATGGCCACCATGATGGGCCTCCTCCTCGCCGTCGGCATGGTCGTGGATAACTCCATCGTCATCGTCGAAAACATCTATCGCCTCCGGCAGGAGGGCACCGACGCCACGCAAGCCTCCATCGTCGGCGCCGGCGAGGTCGGCCTCGCCGTCGTGATGTCCACCTTCACCTCTATCGTCGTATTTCTGCCGTTGATTCTGATGAAGGGCGGCGGCGATTTTTCTTTTTGGATGCTCCGCCTCGGTCTTCCCGTCATCGCTTCGCTCCTCGCCTCGCTCCTGATCGCCCTGATCTTCGTGCCCCTTGCCGCCCAGCGCCTCACGCGCGGGACCCAACACCCCGAGCTCCGCGCTGTCGTCTGGGTGCGCGAACGCTACGTCGCCTCGCTCCACTGGGTGCTCAATCACCGCATCGAGTCGCTCCTCGTCGTCGTCGCCGCGATGTGGACCCTCCCCTTCGCGCAAAGCAAAATCCGGATGCCCACCGGCGGCATGGGCGGCGGCACCGGCGAGACGACGCTCTATTTCTACTTCAATCTTCCGACCGGCGGCACCCTGGAGCGCGCCGACGCATTTTTCACTCAGGTCGAAGCCTTCCTCACCGCCAACGCCACGCGCTATAACTTCGACCGCATGGAGACGCGCTTCGCCTACAACAACGGCCGGATCCAGATCCGCCTGCGCGACGACACGAGCAAACAATGGTTCATCAGCGCGTGGGATTCCTTCGTCCGCACCGACGTGGCCCGCCGCGTGCAGGGTCTCTTTAATATCCAACCGACGCCCGCCCCCATGGACCGCAGTGACATCGAGGCCGACTTCCGCGAAAAATTCAAAATGCCCGCCGGCATCACGCAACTCGGTCGCTCCATGGGCGGCGGCATCATCGACCCCGGCATGTCGATGAACCTCTACGGAGAAGACACCGGCACCCTCCTCCAAATTGCCGAAGAAGCCGTGCGCCGCCTCCGCGGTATCCCCGGCCTCCTCGCCGTGGACATTGACACCGAGCGCGGCGGCCAGGAACTCCAGGTCCAAATCGACCGCGACCGCTCCCGCCGTCTCGGCATCGATCCCCGCGCCGTGTCCAGCGGCATCGGATACACCATGCGTGGTCAGGAGGTCGGCCGCTTCCCCGGGGCCGACGGCCGCGATCTTCGAATCTTCGCCCAACTCGGCGAAGCCGACCGCACCGGCCTCGACGATGTGCGCGGCATGACCTTTCGCACCGAGACCGGCGTCGAGGTCCCGCTCGAAACGCTCGCCGACCTCCGCGTCTCCCGCACGCTCGGCCAAATCCGACGTGAGGGCCGGCAGACCATGCTGCAAATCACCGCCAAAGCCCCGCGCGCCGACTCCCGCCGCCTCTTCGAAGCCGTGGACAAAGCGATGGCCGATTTCGAAATGCCCCGTGGTTACCGCTGGGACAAAGGCCGCGAATACCGCGAGGCCGGCGAGCAAGAAAAAGCGATGATGTTCGCGGGTGGTCTCGCCATCACGTTTGTCTTTCTGCTGATGGGCCTGCTCTTCGAATCGTTCGTGCTGCCGCTCGCCGTGATCACCGCCGTGCCGTTCGCCTACCTCGGCGTCGTCTGGACGCTCTACCTCACCGAGACACCGCTCGATATGATGGCGCGCATCGGCATCGTGATCTTGGTCGGCGTCGTCGTGAACAACGCCATCGTGCTGGTCGACATGGCCAACCGCCTGCGGGCACAAGGCAAGACGCGCTACGATGCGTTGATCGAAGCCGGCCGCCACCGTTTCCGTCCGATCATGATGACGACGCTCACTACGGTGTGCGGCCTGATCCCGATGGCGCTCGGCACCTCGAGAGTCGTCGGCATGGCCTACGCACCGCTCGGCCGCACGATGATCGGCGGCCTCCTCGCCGCGACGCTGCTCACCCTCGTCATCGTCCCGCTCTTCTACGCGTTGCTCGACGACCTGCGCGAATTCATGGGTCGCGTCTGGACTTCGATTTTCACCCGCTCCACGCCCGCCACCGTGGCCAGCGGTGCCGCCGCCGGCATCGGCCGCGCGAATCGCGCGGAGTAGGCCGCACAGGGGACCGACGCCCGGGTCCGCGTTCAAATCGCTTTCGTTCCGAGTCATCGTTCTCGGCCCTCTGTCTCCTCATCGTTCTCTCCCGTCGGCAAACCCTGTTGAAAGAGCAAGAGGAACGAGCAAGATCGGGATAACGACGTTGACCCCGTCCTCGACCGACGCCTTTCGCGCCGCGTCCCCACGTGCGAGCCCTCCCATCGGCCCACGCCATGCCGATCCCTGCGAGCCTCCGCGAACGCGGCCATACCTGCGGCCAAGCCGTCGATTCCGCCCCGATTCCGACCACAAGGAGACCGAGCACACTGACCACACGTTCCTCGACCCGCTCTTCGAATTGCTCGGCCGAGACCTCGCCG
>CAMATV010000242.1 GCA_945861235.1 Opitutus sp. GAS368 | reverse complement strand
CGTTGGCGGGGTCTCGGCGTCGGGCTCAAGACTTATGGGTTGCAATCGCCTTTAAATTCCTGCGGTCTGCCCCTTCAATTTGAGCCTGATTTCATGTTGTCTTTGATTCTCATGTCACCGCGCGGGAAAGGTCGCGCTTTGTCGGTTTTTGGGCTGCTTTTCGTGCTCGGGACGGCCCGTGCTGATACCACCGTGATCGCGGGTAGCCTCCCGGAGGATTACCTGCCGGAACTGAAGGTAATCATTGGGGCAGCGTTGCGGCAGTCGCCCCAGATCATCGCCAAGGAAATTGAAATCGAACAAGCCAAGGCCGGCCTGATGGGGGCACTGTCACGGCGGTTGCCCGGCGTCGGCGGCAATCTCAATCTAGCGAGCAATGCGACGGCGACGACCAGCAACCTGAGCACGCGCACCCGCGACAGCGGTTTATTTTACAACCTCGCCGTGAGCCAACCGATCTTTTTTTGGGGAGCGCTCAAGCATGAGGGCGATAGAGCTCGGCTCGGCGTGTTGCTTTCCGAGCGGGGCTACGCTGAGGCCTACCGCGTCCTCGCGGTGGCGTTGCGGGGGGCTTATCTGCAACTGATGGCGAGGAAGGCGACGCTCGTTCACGCGCGACTGGCGCGCGATCAGTTGGTGGCCGAGTTGGCGTTGGCGAAGGAGAAGCTGGCGAGCGGCGCGTTCGCGCCGTCGGAGATTGCCGCGCGGCAGCTAAGTTTGGATGATACCGACCTCGCGATCGCGCGCATCGAGATCGAGTTTGCGGCGGGGCGGCGCACGTTTGTCCGGCTCTCCGGCATCGCCGATCTGAGCGAAGCCTCCCTCCCGAATGAGTTGCCGAAGCCGACCTTCCCCAGCGCGGCGGCCTCTGCGCTGTTGGCGGCCTTTGTGCGGGACGGCGGGCGCCAGACCTTCGAGGCCCGGGTCAATGAGATGAAGGTGCAGGAGGCCGACCTCAATTATCGCATCGCGAGGGTCGGTTTGCTGCCGAAGTTTAGCGCGAGCGCCGCCTATAGCCTCGAAAACTCGACCTTTGCCTCGGCGAACTCCATCACCCAGCAGGGGATCACCCGCCAGACGATCGCAGTCGGTGCGCAGTGGGCGATTTTTGACGGGTTCGCGACCCGCGGGGCAAAACTCGGAGCGCTCGCGACCAAACGCCTCGCGGAGCGCCAGCTAGATATGTCCGCGAGCGGGGCGCTCGAAGCGGCCCAAACCTTGTATCAGCAAATTGAACTCGAGGTGCGCGCGATGGACATGAGTGACCTTCGGTATGGGCTCGCCGCCAGCCAACTCGGCCGGTTGGAACAGGAGTTCAAGCTGGGCAACGTCGCGCAGGCGGCGCTCGACAGCGCGCAGGTGGGCCTGAAGCAGAGTCACGCTCAGAGCATCAACGCCCGCGCCGTTTTCCTTTCCCGCTGGAGCGAGTTCGTCTCGTTGGCCGGCGCTGATCCCGTGCTCACTCAACTCACTTCCCGTCATGACCGCGAAAAACGGTAACATCAGTTTGATTCTCAAGTTCGTCCTCGCGGCGGCCGTCGTAGCCGGGGGCGTCGTCATCGCCTGGCAACGGCTCGGCGACATCGCGGTGGTCGCGCCGGTGACGCGCGGTAAGGCCGTCAGCGCGGTGTCGGGCAGCGTTTTGGTCTCGGCGGGCCAAGGCGGGGTCCGGGAGTTGAAGGCGGAGGCACCCGGGCGGGTCGCGAACGCCGATGCGCTGAGTGAAGATCGGGCGTTTACGAAGGGCGATGTCCTGCTCCAGCTCGATACGAAGGAACTGGAGCGCGACATCGAGCTATCGAAGAGTTCGTTCGAGTCGCTCCAAGAACTCCGCAAGCTGACGCTCAAAAGCAATATTGAGCGCGAGGTGGCGAAGGAGAATCTGGACAACGCTCAGCGGTTCTTCGAGCGCGGTGAGTATTCGGCTGAAGCGGTGAAGAACGTCCGCCGCGCGCTCGACGCCACGAACTCCAAGTTTGAAATTGAAGAATTTAACAACCATCGGGCGATTACCGATTTCAAAAACGCCCTCGAATCGAAGCAAATCTTGCTTCAGAAAATGACGATTATCGCCCAGGAGGACGGCGTGG
Organism: Opitutus sp. GAS368; assembly: GCA_945861235.1. Classification (GTDB taxonomy): domain Bacteria; phylum Verrucomicrobiota; class Verrucomicrobiia; order Opitutales; family Opitutaceae; genus GAS368. The sequence goes on along the minus strand of CAMATV010000242.1, from coordinate 3,342 downwards.
TGGCCACCGTCTTGGTGACGCGCGGCGCGCTCATCAACGCGGGTCAGGCCGTCGCGACGATCATTTCCAAGGAGCGCGTGGTGACGGCGCAAATCAGCGAGGAGAATTTCGGCTCAATCCGGCTGGGTCAAAAGGCGAAAGTGCGGCTTCTGATTTATGGGAACCAGCCCCCGTTCGACGCGACGGTGTCGAAATTTCTGCCGATCGCCAATGAAGCGACGCAGCGCTACACGGTCTTTCTGGATGTCGCGGTGGATCCCGTCCGCCTCGTGCCGGGTAGCAATGGCCAGGTGAACATCACCGTTGAAGAGCGCGACGATCGACCGCTGATCCCGCGCCGGGCATTGTTTAACGGCACCAATGTCTTCGTCGTCCAAGAGGGCCGGGTACAGTTGCGGGAAGTGAGCCTCGGTCTGGTGAGTTTGAGCACGGCCGAGATCACCAAGGGGCTCGCGCCCGGCGAACTCGTCATCGTCGAAAACCTCGACACGTTTCGGAACGGTCAACGGGTCCGCATTCCCGTGGCGAAGTGACGCCTGGGTCGCCGCCTAACGAGACGATTGTGCCTTTCTGATGTCGCCGAATTTCCGTATCGCTTTCCGTTTTCTCACAGCGAAAAAACGGGCCATGCTGATGAGCCTGTCCTGCACGGTGCTGGGGGTCGGCTTGTTTATCGTCACGCAGGCGACGACGAGCGGCTTCGAGGAATTTTTCGTGAAGACGCTCCTCGGCACCGATGGAGCGATGCGCATCGAGGATCGCATCCAGGACACGCTGCGCAGCATGGAGGTGGCGGGCAGTCCCGATTTTCAGATCCGCCAGCGCGAAGGGGTGAAATACATCGAGGGCGTCGAGGAACCGCAGGTCATTATGGATACGGTGCGCAGTTTCGCGAATGTGCGGGGTGTCTCTGCTGTGCTGCGGGGCAATGTGCAGGTCAGCAGTTCGTTCAAGACCGAGGATGCGCAGGTTTTCGGGATCAAGCTAGAGGACCACCGCTTCGTCTCCGAATTGGAGCGCAAGATCACCACGCCAGAAGGCTTGGGTAAGTTTCAGGAATCGGCGGGCAGCGCCCTCGTGGGCCGAGTGTTGGCCGACCGGCTTCAGCTGACGGTGAATGAGTCGATCGTGATTAACGTGCGCGGCGAATCACGTCGTTACGTCGTGGCTGCGATTTACGAGACCGGAGTGCGCGATATCGACAAGACGCGGATTTACATCGATCTGGCCGAAGCGCGATCCCTCCTGCGCAAGCCGACCGGTGCGACGTTTCTGCAGATCAGTCTGCATGATCCGAAGCGCGCCCGCGAGGAAGCCGCGCACATGGAGGAGGTGCTCCGGCACAGCGTCCGTCCTTGGCAGGAGCGCGAGAAAGAATGGCTCTCGGTCTTCCGCGCGTTGAGCGTATCTTCGGCGATCACGGTCACGGTCTTCACGCTCATCGCGAGTCTCGCGATGTTCAATACGCTCGCGATGATCGTACTCGAGAAAACCAAAGACATCGCGATTTTGCGTTCGATGGGCTACGAGCGGCGCGATATCACGCGGATTTTCCTTTGGCAGGCCGCCATCGTCCTCGCGATTGGCGCGATCGTCGGCGGGATCTTCGGTGCGGCGGTATCTTGGGGCGTGAGTCTGGTGCCGTTGCCGATTAATACCCTGTTCAAGACCGAGCACTTTATTGTCGCCTTATCGCCTTGGCATTTCGTTCAGGCGATCACGACGGCGGTCGTGATGGTGATGATCGCCAGTCTCGTGCCCGCCCGGCGTGCGGCGCGACTCGAACCCGGCGACATCGTTCGCGGCACGGCCCAATGAGCACGCCCCTCCACGCGGTCTCCGCCGCTCCGGTCGGCGATTTCGCCCTGCGTTGCAGCGGCCTCCAACGTTACCTCGGCCAAGGGGACGGGCGGGTGCACGTGCTCAAAGGCGTGTCGTTCGAAGCGCGTCGCGGACAGGTCTACGCCATTGTGGGGCCGTCAGGCTGCGGCAAGTCCACGCTCCTCTATCTCCTCGGCCTTCTCGACCAACCGGATGGCGGTGACATCGAGATCAACGGCCAGCGCATGTCGAACCGTGATGATTTCGCCCGGACGGCGGCGCGCGGTGCGCATATTGGTTTCGTGTTTCAGTTTCATTTTCTGATGCTCGAATTCACGGCACTCGAAAATGTGATGATGCCGATGCGCAAACTCGGGCGACTGACTGCCCCTGAAATGGAGGCGCGCGCTCGGATGTTGCTCGATGCGGTCGGTCTCGGGGCAAAAACCCACCGGCTCGGCACTCAGCTCTCGGGCGGTGAACAGCAGCGCGTGGCCGTGGCGCGCGCCTTGGCGAATCAGCCGTCGATCATTCTGGCGGACGAGCCGACGGGAAATCTCGACGTAAAAAATTCCGCGTTGGTTTTCGATCTCCTTACCCGGTTGGCCAAGGACAATGGTCAGGCGGTCATTCTCGTGACCCACAATCCGGAAATCGCGCAGCGCTGCGACGTCACGCGCCCCATGCGCGACGGTTTGTTCGTCTAAATGAGTTCGGGCGACGATAAGCGACGGCTCGCGGTGGGACTGCGCGGGCTAATTCTTCAGGGAAAAAAGCCTCATTCGGAAATTTTGGTTTACAAGGCAAACGCCGCACCCTTCTTTCAAAACGATACTAACTACTTTACACGACCTGTGAGCAACGACCCTACGCGAAAACAATTCTTTGCCAAACTCCTCGGCGCAGCTGCGGCCGTGAGTGTTGCGCCTAAGCTACTCGCATCGTCTGGACAGCCTCTCGCCCCCTCAGCCACCTCGGCCCTGCCCGTGATCGTGCGTTCCGAAGTCCGCGCCGTTGCTCGCCGCGCTGGCGCGGTTTAAACCGCCCCACGGCCACTCGAAGAACCTCCGCCATGTCGAAACTTTTTCCAAAGTCGGCGAACAAGCTTCCGTTCCAGATCATCATTTACCTCGGTGTGCTCGTGTGCGTTGCGACCGCGGGAGTGACCTATTACATGACGCCGAAGTATACGCGCGTCGGCTACGCTCCGCTCCAGCCGGTGCCTTTCAGTCACGCGAAACACGTGCAGGAGATCGGCCTCGATTGTCGTTACTGCCACTCGAATGTGGATAAGTCCGCCCACTCAAATGTTCCCTCGTCGCAGACGTGCATGAACTGCCATAACCAGATCAAGACGACGAGTCCGCTCCTCGCGCCGATCCGGGAGAGCGCCGCCACCGGCAAGGCCGTTCCGTGGGTCTGGATCCACAAAACTCCGGACTACGCCTATTTTAATCACTCCATCCACGTGAACCGCGGCATTTCTTGCGTCGAGTGCCACGGCAAGGTCAACGAGATGGA
>CAMATV010000241.1 GCA_945861235.1 Opitutus sp. GAS368 | reverse complement strand
TGGCCGGAAGCTGCCGTCATAATGCGCGTTTCGTCGTCACTGAACGCGGCGGGTGAAATGTCGGGCCCGCCGGCAATCGGTTCCGTCAGCGGCTGGCTCGTGGCCACGTCCCAGATCCGGGCCGTCTGCCGGCCATACGTCAGCAGCCGCCGACCGTCGCGCGCGAATTGCACGCCCCGCATCGTCTCGTCCCGATGGGGCATTGGAGGCCCCACCGGCTTCAGCGTGTTCGCATCCCAAAGCTGCCCGACGCCCCGGCTGAGCACGGCAATCAGCCGGCCGTCGGGACTGAAGGTCGGGGCCACCACGCTGTTCTCATGTTGAATCGGTTCTCCCACCGGCCGGCGGGCGTTGAGATCATACACGACCACCAAGTCGTACCGGTCGTCCCGGACGAGGAGCAAGCGGCGGTTGTCGGGCGAAAACGGATCTCTGCTGCTTCTATGGACGAAGAGGTTGCCGAGCGGGCCGGCGACGAGCGCACCCGTCAGAGTATTCCAGACCCGCACGCCCTGCGGCGAATTCTGCGCCAGATGGCTGGAGTCGCCACTGAATCGCCGAACGGTTTCCGCACCGCTTTGAAACCGCCCCAGGGCGCGCCGCGTGATTTCGGTCTGGCGGAGGTTCCAGATTTCAAATTCACCGGCTTCCGTGCGCACGGCGAAATGGCGCTCGTCGGGCGCGAGCAGGGGAGCCGTAATCCTGGTCGGAAACCTCTGCGGCGGCCCGGCCAGCCGTCCGGTGCTCAGGTCAATCTTCTCGATGCGATCCACGTAAATCGCCCATGCTTCCGCGTCGCCCTTCCCGCTGCGCGCAACGACGAGGCGGTTCGCATCCGGCGGCAGTTCGAACGGGCGCACCGCGGAAGGCGTCAGCCTCCACCGGCGCAAAACCCCATCCCGGCCGAGGGTCATGAGTTCGGAGCCGTCGGGCCTCAGGTCCGTCTGCACAACATCACCCGCGCGAATCGGCTCGAACGCGAGCCGCCCGGTCTGCGTGTTCCAAATCTTGGCGGAGCCGTCCGCGCTCTGCACCAGGAGCAAACGTCCGTCCGGCGTGAAGCGCGGGCGGTTGGTGTCGGCGCCGTGGACCAGCGTGAACAGCGCGCGGCCCGAGGGCACTTCCCACAGCCTCGCCGTGGCATCGCTGGAGGTCGTCGCCAACATCTTCCCATCGGGCGAAAACGCCGACTGACTGACGGAGCCCGGGTGAGTCATCCGCGATCCGACTGGCTGGCCGGTGGACGGATGGTAGAGCTGGATGAATCCGAAGCCCGTGATGGCCACCAGCGAACCGTCGGGACTGAACGCGTGGACGAAGGTGCTGGCGCCATGGTTGACGGGTGGGATCAACGGCTCGCCTCCCGGGACCCGCCAGCTTTGCCACGATGGTCCGCCGGCCGTGACCAGCACGCGGCCGTCGGGGCTGAACGCGGTTGTGATGACCGGGCTCGCCGTCTCCAGCACGGTCTTCACTTCACCCGTGGCAGCGTCCCAGATCCGCGTCTTCTGCTCGTTGGTGACGGTCGCCAGCCAGCGATTATCGGCGGACCATGCGAGCCCGTAAATTCTTGCATCGTGCTTCAGCGGTCCGAGCACCTGGCGGCCAGTCGCATAGTCCCAGACAGCCACCGAGTAATCCGAAAAGGCGGAAGCCGTGCGCGTGCCGTCCGAACTGGGGCGGTGGGCCGTGAGTCGCCCAAGCGGCCGGAAACTTTGCTCCAAGCGACCGCGATCGAGATCCCAATACCGAACCATGTCATCGTCGCTCGCAGTCCACGCGTGACGGCCATCCGGCAAATATCCCGCAGCCCTGACTCCCGTCGGCACCAGCGGCTCGCCCATGGGCTCGGCGAAGTTGCGGAACGCGAGGGCCGACATCAACCGGGGTCCGACGGCCGGGTTCGCCGGGTCGGAACGCGCGGCGCGCACCAGGAAAGCGAGGCCCTCGGGGGTCCGCTCGTCCTCGAGCATGCGGGAGCCGAACGCAAAATCCGTGCGGCTTGACTGCGCGGCCTCGTCGCGGGCGAACTGCTCGGCGCGGCGCTGTGCGCGCAGGCCGAAGACAGCACCGATGCAAAGCGCGACGACGGCGGTGGTGAGCCCGCCGATGATCAAGCGCTGCTTGCGCGTGCGCCGCGAGGCGGCGGCGAGCGCGAGGCGGCGTTGTTTCTCAGCCTCTTCGAGCGCCAGCCGCTGCTGGCGCTCATCGCGACTCGCCCGGATCACCTCGGCGAGCACGTCGTGGGTGAGCTCCACGCGCTGGATGCCGGCGCGATCCTCGATGCGGAGGAGGCGGCGGGCGACGAGGGTGTCGATGAGCGGCTGGGTGACGCCGGGGAATTCGAGCGCGGCCTCCAGCGCGAGATTGTCGCGGAAGCCGGATTTCGTGAGCAGGCGGTCCTCGACGAAGACGCGCATCGGCGCCGGGAGGTCGGCCACGCTGCGGTCGTAAAAATCGGTGAGAATCTCGCGGCGGTTGCCGGAGACGAGATCGGCGGTGATCTGCGCCTGGCCGAGGGTGCGGCGGCGCTCGTTGAGCTCGCGGCAGACGACGGAGAGCAGCGCCGGTTCCACGTTGAGCTCGGCCAGCCGCTCAATCGAGCCGCCGCGCGCGCCGGCGACAAATTCGACGACCGCGGCGGCGACCTCTTCCGTCACGAGGCCCGCGCCGGGTTTGACGACGGCCTGAAGTGCCTGCGTGCCGGTCATGCGCGCGAGCCTCATGCGGTTCGCCATCAGCGCCGGCATGATCGTCTTCATGCCCTCGAGGTCCGGGAGAAAATCTTCGCGCAGCGTGATGACCACGCGGTAATCGGCGCGGCTGAAATCGAACGCCTCCAGTTCATCGGCCGACGCCTCGAGCCGCGCGACGAGTTGTTCCGAAGGCCGGTTCTCGACGAGTTCCGCGAGCTCGGCCATGAACGCGACCGCGCGATCGCGGCGTGCGCCCGCAGCGGCGCCGAGGGTGAAGAGTTCCTCGAACTGATCGAAGACGAGCACCGGGATAATCGGGCCGCCGCTCGCGTCGAGCAGGCGGTCGTCGCGATGGTGAAATAATTCCCAGAGGGTTTCGCCGGGCTTGGCGGCATTAGGCTTCGTCCATGCTCCCATGCGGGCCGTCTCAGCGAGGAGGAGCGTCTTGATCTGATCAGTGGGCGAAGGCGCGTTCTCGGCGTGGTCGAGGCGGATGTAAACGGGGCAGAACCCGGCCTTGCGCAGCCGCGGGAAGACACCGGCCTGGAGGAGGGAAGATTTCCCGAGTCCCGACTGGCCGAAGAGGACGACGAGCGCGCGCAACCGGGCGAGTTGCGTGAGGTCATCGATTTCGTCGTCACGGCCGTGAAAATACGCGCCCTGATCCTCCGTGAAGGTGGCGAGGCCCGGCCACGGATTGTCACGGTCGATCGCGGCGATCGCAGCGGAACGCTCAATACTCAACGCTGAACGCTCAACGCTCATGTTCTCTTCCTCCGTTCGCGGTTCTTTTCGGCCGTGCTGATGCTCGCGGAAAATATTCGCACCAACTCGTCCGACTCGGTGAGCAGGCTCACCACCAAATCAGGCTTCGCGACCAGCGGCGTGCGGTGAACGAGACGGGGCCACCGTCGCGACTCCCGCAGTTCCTTGTAGCAAACTTTCAGCTTGTGGATGAAATCATCGCGCGATTCCGCACCTTCAGCTTCGCCGTGGTGGCCAAACGGTGACGTGCCGGACCGCAGTCGCTGGTCCGCGACATAGGTCCCGGCAGGAGTTCGCTTCATCGACTCCGTTACGCGGATGACACGCACCGCAAACTCCATCAACCGCTCCTCTAAATTGTATTTCGGGTCGGACATTGAGGGTTGAGCGTTAAAAGTTGAGCGTTGAACGTTACTGCTGCGGCTTCGCCGCGAGCAGTTCCTTGAGCCTCGCCGCAACCTCAGCCGTCACCACGCCGCCGGGCAGGCGCGTCCAGTGCGCTTTCAGGAAATGCTCGGGCACCAGCGCGCTTTTTTCCGGCGTGTCGTCGATGCACACGGGCAAAATGAAACGCGCGCCGGCCACCATGCCTTCGGTGCGGTCCACGGCCCAGTTCCACTCGCGGCGGAACCAGCCTTCGAAGCGGCGCTGCGTGTTGGCGGAGATGACGGGGATGAAATAGCCGCAACGCGCGACATTGCCGCGGATTTTTCGCGCGAAGTCGTCGCCGCTGTCGAGCTGTTCCATGTCGAACCAAGCGTTGATGCCGGCGGCGTCCAGCCCGGCTTTCAGTTGCTGGACGGCCGCGAGGTCCTCGCGTGCGTAGCTGATGAATACCGCGCGATCCGCCATCTCGCCGCCGGGCGGCAGGAAACGGCCGGGTTCCTCATTGCCGACCACGGGCCGGCCGACGGCGGCACTCGGAGCCGGCCCGCGCCGCGCGAGCCAGCGACGGTGGAGTTCATCGACAAAGCTCGCGGCACCGCCGCTGAACAACCGCGTCCGGCTACTGACCTCTTGGAGAAAGAACACCAGCCCCGGCTCATCCCCGGCGCGCGCATAGGCGAGCACTTCACCGACATCGCGCGGATCGGAGAGGCGCCGGCGCTTGGCGAGGCGGAGGAAGAGGCGCGTCAGCCAATCGGAGAACCCGCCGCCGATGAGGAGCAGGTGGTTTTGCTCGAGCTCGTTGAAAAGTTTCTGCGGCGTGTAGTGGGCAGTCTGGAGCGCGCAGACGCACTCCAACACGTCCTCGTCGGAGATCACATAGGTCGGCGAGGCGGAGAGCCGGCCCATCAGGTGATAGACGAGGGGGCGCAGGAGTTTTTCGCGCGAAGCCGGCAGATCGACGAGCTTGCTCGGGGTGTAGGCAACGACGTCGGTGCTTTTCGCCCCGCCGAAGCGCGCGACGTTGAGCGCATCCTCCAGCAGCGAATCGCAGGTCGTGCTGAGGTAGAGATCAAAGTCGGTGATCTCGGCAAGTTTCACCAGCGCGGGCGGCGGGGCAAACGTCGACTCGCGCATGATGGTGCGGATGCGCGCATAAAGATCCTCGCGACGGCCGCGCCCGGAGAGATGCCGCACGACGACATCGTTGAGCGTCGGCGGCGGCGCATCGGCGTCGACCGGCTGATTGAGGCGCACCGCCAGCGAACGCGCGAGCCACGTATAGAGATTTTCGGGTCCGGCGTCGGTCTGGACGACGCACAGCTCGGGGCCGATGATCGGGATGACGCGCTTTTCCTCGATGTAGTTGAGCAGGTCCTCCCACGCATCGTCGTCGAACGCAGCGCCGGCGGAAACGGGAGATTCGGCGGTGAGGGGCGGCATCGGGGGAATGCAGGGAGGAGGCGGAACGCTCAACGCTCAACACTTAACGCTCAATGCTTAAGTTTTCGGTCGGCGGCGGCGAGGCCACGCGGTAGCTTGCGCGGCAGCTCCCGCCGTAGCGGAATAAATGAGGGGGCCTTTTTCCGGTCCCCTCTCTCGCCTACCCTTCGTTCCCGGAACGTTC